>CACXDL010000094.1 GCA_902766395.1 uncultured bacterium | reverse complement strand
GCTTTGGGTTTTCACAAATTACGGCAATTCTGCCTTTTCTTTTGATACATTTGCATTTTTCGCAAATTTTCTTTACTGATGATCTTACTTTCATTTTTCTTTTCCTTTTTATTAATATGTGAGATGTATTTTTATTTAAGTCTGAATGTTATACGACCTTTTGTTAAATCGTATGGGGTCATTTCTACTCTTACTTTATCTCCTGGTAATATTCTTATAAAGTTTTTCCTGATTTTACCTGATATATGAGCAAGAATTTCATGTCCGTTTTCTAATTCAACTTTGAACATTGCATTTGGCATTGATTCTATAATCGTGCCAACAAATTCTATTACGTCTTTTGCCATAAATACCTCATTTTCGGCTTGTAAATCTGCACAGCAATTCCATGTGCATTCGTTTTTTAATCATACTTGCAAAAGATTTGTTTGCAAGTGGTAAAATCTATTTAAAATACACAATTCTTTGCAGGTATATAACAGATGTTTTTCTAAACATAGCACACAACAAATATCTAACGGATTTCCCCAAAAACCTTGCACAGTTATAAATATAACAATTTTGTAAATTTTTATTAAGTTTTTTATTGTGTAAATGATTAATAAAACAAAAGCTGCAAATTTGCAGCTTTTGTAAAAATATTTTTATTATTTGCCTCCGCCTCCGCCACCGTAGGAGAAGTCTGATTTGATATTTTGTTGAAGAAGTTTTTCCCAGGATTTTCTGGAGTTTGTTATTTCATTCAACTGAGTTTCAAGTGCTTCTTTTTCTGCTTCTAATCTTGATTCCCAAGCTGTTAAACTTGCCATTTCAAATTCGTGATCATTTTGCAGTTCGATTAGAATCTCTGTGTATCCGTCAGTACCATAGCCTACATATGGATCATAGTATAATTCTTGTCTGAGTTTATTGTATTCAACCTGAGATGTTGAAGCTTTTCTTGCAGCACTAAGCTGTTGCATTTGAATATTAGTTAATTGGTTTCCAATGAAGCTTTCTTGCTTTGTGAAAAATAACAATTTTTCGTGAAAATTCGCGATAGCCATAGCTCTTACCTCTCTTATTTTTTTCTTCTCTTACACATGTAAAGTATTTAAAAAATACATAATTTCAGAGCTAATATATTTTGTTACATTTGTTAATATTTTAATTAATGTTTTATCCAACGGAAACTTTTTACATAACCGGTACTGTTGATGTCTCCGTATATTTCAGCTTTAAATACTCTCAGAACATTTGTTTTATCAAAATTTGGTATCTTATATATATTACTTGTTGATTTTGGATTAATTTCATTTATATTTATTCCCGGAATTGTATTAAATAATCTGTTTAGTGACATGTTAGAAATAAATCCAAGCACACTTGAGAAATCCTTAGATAAGCTTCCGTAGACTTCCATATCAGCAATTAAACTTGCAAGATTGTAGCTTCCGGTCATATATAAATTTAATTCTTTTCCACTTGAGTAAACATTTATATCTTTTGCTATACCGTTTTCTACTTTTACATTTCCTTTTATGTTGTCAAAATTTCCTGATTTGAGTGGTGTTATGAGATCTATGATACTGTTAATGGAAACGCCAGTGATACCTCCTGTTATCAAATTCGTTGCTTTTAAGAGGTATTCAAGAGATCCGAGTTTTGGCATTCTTCCGTCTTTAACGTCAAAATTTCCGTCTCCTGATAATGTACTTACACATTCTACAGAATTGGTTCCGGAACATGCAAAGTTCATTTGTCCTGTTATGTTACCATATATTTGTCCGTCCATGTCAAAGAAATTAGAACTGATAATTTCAGCATCTGCATTATTTATGTTCATTTGTCCGTTCAGTTTTGAATTTACAAGATCATATTTAAGATTCCCTTTTACATTGCCGTTTGCTAAGTCAAAACCATAATTGTTCACATTCAAAATATGGTTTTTATCAATGTTGAAATCTGTTTTAAAGTTTGTTGCTTCTGCTTTTTTAATTAATATCTTATCAGCATTAACTTTTCCGTTATTTAGTATAATTTGATCAGGCGTAATCGCTACTAAATTTGAGTTTGAGCTTGTTTTAATTTTCAGATTATCGGCATCAAAATCATTTAATCTGTTAAGGATAATATTCATATCAAGAGTGTCCATTTGTATGTTTAAATTGTTTATAACATAAGGGGGACGCGGATTATTAACAATTTTGGCAATAATACTTATATCATTTGTTATAACAACTCCTTTAGAATCAAGATTAATATAGTCTTTGTCAAAATTTAAATTGATATCCCTTATTGTAGAGTCAAATATAGGCACATCTACGCTTGTTATGTTTAGTTTTCCGATGACTTTTGGAGCAGCTGATGTTCCGTTTACAACTATATCAGATACAAAATTTCCTTGTTTTATGGTTGGTTTTTTGAATAATATATTAAATATTTTTGCATCAGTTGGTTCATTAGTTTTAATTTTCAGATTTTTGAATCCTAAGATTTTATTTTTTAATAAATCGATTTCTCCTGATGAAACAAGTTGATTTTGAACTGATGTTTTTTTATTTTGTGAAGTTATAATTTGATTATATTTTAAAGAGTTCAGGATTAATTTACCAGGTGTTATTATTGTATCTGCCAGTATTGTTATAGGATTTGTAGAAATTCCTTCTCCGGTATTTATACCTGAAGGGGCTCCTGATAGTGTTGCTCCCATGAAGTATATTGATGAATTTTCTTTGATATTGAGTTCTGACTTGGCTAAAATTCTATCTAATGTTCCTCTGAGTTGGGATGTGAAATTTATATCTCCTTTCAATTTTACAGGATATACGGATTTATTATTTATAAATCTGTCTAAAAACATTTGAGTCGGTTTACCTGTTACAAGTAAATTCAGTGTTGGATTTTTTTGAATGTTTGCAACAGAACCATTTATAAATACTGGCATTGAACTGACTTTAGTATTTAAATTTCCAAGGTATAATACATCGTTTCTTATGTTTGCTTTTCCGCTCAATAATTCAATTAGTGCGTCTGCAGGTTTATATATAAAACTTGTCTTATGCAGATCGGTATCAGCCCAAATAGCACCGTTTTTCATGTACCCGTTAATATCTATATTACCTTTAAAATCTATTAAATTATCCACTTGAGTTTTTAAATTATTTGGTAATATTATTTGTTTTTTTATTTCATCCAGCGTTGCAAGATTGAAATCCGTAAGATTAAATTTTGCATCTGCTATTTCCATCGATTTGTATATGTTATGTGCGCTAAATGACATTGTAAAAGGATTATTATTAAATAAACCTTTTATGTTATTCCCATGCATTACTCCATTTGAGATGCTAAAATCGCCGCCGGAAATTTTAATAGGGTTATTTGAAGTCATGTTAGGTAATATTTTCCCTTTGACGGTTACTTTTTTATAATCTATGTTATCCGAGTCCATGTGTCCTTTGTAACCGCCTTGAGCATTAACATATAAACTGCCGATTTCTTTTTTGTATGGCATGCTGACTGAAGGCTGCAACAAATCCATAGTATCTGCGATTGCAATTTTTTCTGACCAGGCTTTCAAATCTACAAATTTGTCTTTTGCAGTTCCTTTGACATTTATTTTTGAATTTCTTAAATAGCCGTTCAAATCATAGTCTGCATTCTTTTTATCAAAATTTACAACTCCGTTTATTTTGTGCAGAGGTAAATATGTATCTTTAAGTGTTGTTGTCGCATTGTGGAGTGTAATTTTACCTTTTGCAAATATATCTTCATTAAATTTTATTTTTTCTGTATCTTGAGCTTTTCCATATATATTTAAAAATAAATCACCTGTGCCGTCAGGATTGGTAAAAGGTTTTATAACTCTTTGGACTTCGTACATTTCAGGAGAAGTGTTTATCACTTTGAGCATTTTAGGAATTTGCTGATTATTAGTTTTTGCAAATACATTTAAATTCCCTCCGACATCGCAATTCCCGTATATTTCTGTAGGTAAATTGTTAATTTTCCCTCCGAAAGTTTTAAAATCAACTTTTGTATCATTGAAATTGATTTTCCCGTCGGCATTTGTCATTTCAAGATTATGAACTTGATTTAGGGATGCTGTTGCATTGTGGAAATTGAAGGTCCCCCATATATGCGGATCAATCTTGGTTCCGGCTGATCTTATTTGTACTGATCCAAGCCCTTTTATTTTCATAATCGGTACAGGGCCAAGTTTAAATTTAAAAATTTCATGCAGAGGATTTACAATTCCCTGAGCAAGTTCCATATCTACAGCATTGGTACTTGTAACATGTAATTCTGAATATTTTGATCCGTCAATTTTAATAAAACCACTGACATCTACTGTTTGTTTGCCGTATTCAAGAGGAACAAATACATTAAGTCTCATCTTTTGACCGGCAAAATCAAGGTCTACTGATGCATTATGCGGGGATTTTGGGATTGGCTTTATGATATACACATTTCTCATACGTGCACTACCGTATACATCAGGTCTGTCACCTTTCCCTACAACTTTTATATCTGCTTTCCCATCCCCA
The DNA here is from genome assembly GCA_902766395.1 of uncultured bacterium. GTDB lineage: Bacteria > Cyanobacteriota > Vampirovibrionia > Gastranaerophilales > Gastranaerophilaceae > Zag111. The sequence goes on along the minus strand of CACXDL010000094.1, from coordinate 5,533 downwards.
TAAAAGAAATATTTTTTCAAGTTATACATGCTGAAATCGGGTAAAAGATCATCCGGAAGTCCCGGAATTAACCTGCAAATTTGCTCAAGTCGAGAATTGTTTGCCCGTACTCTTATATTCATTGCAGGTATTTTTTTGCCGGAATCTGTAAGTGTTCCATCAATTTTTACTTTTAAATTTTCTGCATTTATTGTCGTATTTTTAAAATTTACACCATTATCTATGGTTCCAAAATTTAGATTGACATCAAGTTTATCCTTAAAAATAATAGAAGAAGGGGTATCTTTTCCGATAATTTCAAGATTTTGAGTTGATATGCCGGAATGAATTTCTTTATTTCCTTCAGGATTTATTTTTGTATTTGAAGTAAGTGTCAGATATCCTTTCAAATTTTTAATATAATCTTTTGAAAGGATATTTACATAGGTTGATATAGTTGATAAATCAAAATTTTTAAGATCTGCGTTCAAATTTAATTTATCTTTTGTAAAATGATTTATTGGAAGATTTATACCTGCATCAATAAAATATGGAGTAGATGTCTTATCAATAGCAAAAATCCCTTTCGTTTTGATATTTGCTTTTTTGTTTAATATAAATTCTCCGTGTTCAAGATATTCTCCGTTTAATTTAACTATTTTATTATTCAGATTATCTTTTAGAAGAATATTGTATGGACCAATATTCATATCAAGTTTTTCAAGTGATAATTTTTTATCCTTTTTTTCAAATTTTAGAGGATAATCTCCCAGATAGAATTCTTTATTTTTACTCAGTACAAAATTTATATCTTCTTTTGTGGCAGATATATGTGAAATTTCGAGCTTTTTAGCAATCAGTGGTATAAGTTTAATCTTGAGTTTAGGATTTTCGATAAGAAGTGCATTGGATCCATCTTTATTTATTATAGAAATATTGTCACTTTCAATCCATATTGACGGGAATACACCCATGGTTAACTTAGGGTTCCCTATATTTATTTGAAATCCTGTTTCCTGTAATATTTTTTGTTCTATAAAATGTTTATGCTTTGGCAGATTAACAACTGCAGGAATTCCCCAAGTGTATGCTGCGGTTAAAACTGTTGCGATTCCGACAGAAGCACAAATTTTCCAATTAATCTTCATACTCAGAATTATTATATTATAAGATATTAAAATATTCCAATTGTTTAGTATTTGTCACATAACAACTGAAAATATCCTTTAGCATGGTAGCAACTTGGGCAGTAATCCGGTGCCGATTTTCCATTTAGTGTATAACCGCATTTTCGGCATATCCAGGTTTCTTCATTATCTTTTTTGAAAATTGAGTTATTTTTCAAATTGTTAAGCAGCATTTGAAATCTTTGTGCGTGGTGTTTTTCAGCATTTTGAACATGTTTAAATGTTGAAGCGATACTGTCAAAACCCTCTTCAAGAGCAACTCTTTCACCATTTAAATACAAAACCTGAAATTCTTCTTCTTCACCTTTTATTGCGCTTAGTAAATTTTCTTCCGTTGTCCCTATTGTAAAAGGATAAAATGCATCTGTGTGACCGCTGTTTAAATTTTCCAAATGTTTATAAAATAATTTTGCGTGTTCTTTTTCATTTTCTGCAGTTTCAAGGAATATTGCACTAATTTGTTCATAGCCTTCTTTTTTGGCAATTTTTGAATAAAACGTATATCTGTTTCTTGCTTGTGATTCTCCTGCGAAAGCATTTATAACTAACTGCTCTGTTTTTGAACCTCTGAAGTTTATATTTGTCATATTTATACCTTTCATAACTTTTCCCAAAAAATTTAAAATGACTTATTAAAAAGTACAATAGACTTATCGGGTAATAGTTCTTATTATTTTTGTACGAATCGGGGATAATTTTAATAATTTACAAGTAAATAATAGTGTTATGATGTTTGGAAATGTTGTTATGGAATTACTAAAATATACAAAAATAATTTCTGACAGAATAAAATATTATGATGCGATAGTTGATTTCACAGATGAAAGTCATTGGTTCAACCCATTTTATAGCAAAGAGCCTGAAGTTATGGTTATTTGGACAGATGATTCTGAAATTGATGCTGGGTACGAATAATTTAAAATCTTGACTTATAATTATATTTAATGTAATCTTGTAGGGCAATAGTTAGTTGGGGTATTTAAGTGCTGGTATCTTCTATTGGATATTTACACAAAAATGTTAATGTAACAAAAGGGAGTGCGGACCATAATAAAGTCCAGAGTATGAATGTTACAAACAGAGGTCTGTCTGAAAATAATCGTATAAAGAGTACAGTTTTATGGAACAAATTTTTAAATTTATTTGTTTCAAATAAAAAAACTGATTCTTGTGTAAATTTAATTGCTTAATTTTTTGCTGAATAAGTATTGAACCATAAAAGAGCATAATGCCGGAATTACTGATATAATTACAAGTACCGGAACGATACTTGTTGCTTGTGCAATATATCCTATGATTGACATTGCAATTGCAACAATTCCCCATGAAAATCCGTTTATAAAACCTCCGATAATACTTTTGTATTGGGGTAAGACATTTTGTGCCATACTCATTGTTATTGGGGTTGCAAACATTGTAACAAATCCCATTATCGCAAATATAATAAATGAAGTTACCGGAGTTGTTTTGTATGTAAGCATAAATAAAATCATTAGCGGGCAAGTTGTAATCATAGAGAAGTAAAATACATTTGCTGTCCCCATTTTATTTTCAAGCTTCGGACTCAATAGTGAAGCTATTCCTCCGAGGAATATGAAGAAAAATAGGGCCAAACCTATTTGGAATTTGGAGTATCCCTGAGCCTTCCATAAAAAAGGTAATAATATCGAGCAGGATGTTTGAATGAGAGATTTTAGTATTGCAATAATGTTCAAAATATTGAGTTTTTTACTTCCTAAAATATCTTTTATTGCTTGAGAAAAATTTATTTTTGGTTTTAAGGTTTTTTCATTAGAGAATTTCGGAACCATACAAAACATTAATAAAGCCCAAATTATTCCCAGTATTGATAAATATGGCATCTTATCTAATCCAAAGTACTGGGCAATAGAGGATGAAAATAATGGTCCCATTGAGTATCCCAGGGTGCCCAAAGCAATAAAAATCCCCATGTTTCGTGCAATTTTTGAGGTCGAAAATTTTGAAATTAATCCTAAGGATTGCGGATGAAAAAGACTAGAACCAAGGCTTCCCAAAATAATAAATAATATCATCGACCAAAGATTATGTGCAGCGGCAGCAAAAGAGATAAATACAGATGTAAAAATCAAACCCCAAAATATAAGACTTCTTTTTCTTATACTGTCAGCAAAATATCCGAAAAATGGCTGAAGTAATGAAGAAAAAATATGTGAACAGCTCAAAATTATAGTCGCAACAGGCATGGTTATTTTTACTTGTTCTGCAATAAAAGGCATAATAGGGTTTAGGAATCCAGTATAAATATCGTTTATAAAATGTCCGCCACAAAACCAAATTTGGGGTTTTCTTTCGTCTTTTTGGTAAATCATATTTTGATTTTCGCATTAAAATTAAAAAAATCAAATGCCTACTTAAGAATCATTACGGCAATAAGTGCGCTTATGATAATAGGGATATTGTAGTGTAAAAATGTCGGAATACAGGTATCCCATATGTGATTATGTTGCCCATCCGCATTTAAGCCTGATGTAGGACCTAAAGTTGTATCAGATGCAGGAGAACCGGCATCTCCGAGTGCGGCAGCTGCTGCAATAATTATTACAATAGAAGCTGTGCTAAAACCCAGTTTTGCCATAATCGGTACATACAAAACAGCTAATATCGGTATAGTTCCAAATGAAGTACCAATTCCCATTGTTATAAATAGTCCAATAAATAGCATTAATGCTGCTGCTAAAATTTTACTGTGTCCCATATACGGGATAATTGAATTAATAAGAGATTCTATTGCGCCTGTAGATTTCATAACACTAGCAAAACCTGCAGCAATAAGCATTACAAAAGCAACATAACCCATTAAACCTACCCCTTCATTGATAACTTTATCCATTTTTTTATGGTCAATAGCTTTAAAACCGAATATTACCGCAAGACCGATTAGAGCTCCCAGAGGTAGCGAACCTGTCCATAGTTGTACTGCAAGGGTTAATATTGCTGCAATTAAAGTGATATAGTGATTTTTGTGTAATGTAAGGTCAATATTTTCAGTCGATTTTATTTCAATGTTTTTATATTCTCTCGGTTTTGAATATGAAATAAAAATTGCAATTAGAAATCCTACAAGCATTCCTAAACCGATAATCCAGGAGAATTTCCATATATCGCTTTTTAAAATCTGAACACCGTTTTGAGTCATATTATCAGCAATTAGCCCCTGAAAGATTAAGCCAAAACCTGCTGGAATTACTATATATGGCGCTTTTAAACCAAAAGCCAATGCACATGCAACGGAGCGCCTGTCTATTTTAAGTTCATTCATTATTATTAATAATGGGGGAATTAAGATTGGGATAAAAGCAATATGAACAGGAATAAGGTTTTGAGAAAGGATTGCAATCCCTGTCAGGATAAAAATTAACATGTATTTTTTAGATTTAATTGCATTTGAAATTTTCATTGATAAAATGGGCGCCAAGCCTGTATGAGTCATAGATGCTGCAAAGGCTCCAAGAAGTATATAACTTAGGGCCGTTTCAGCGTTATCACCCATTCCGCTGACAAATATTTTCATTACTTCGCTAATCCCTATGTGCCCGCATAAACCGCCAATAACGGCAGAGATTAATAGTGCAAGTAATACGTTTACCCTGCAAAGGCACAGTATGCACAAAAGAATAACTGCTATTACTATAGGGTTTGTTATCAGTGAAATCATACATAGAAAATATCATGACCAAGTTTTTTTTTAAAGGGGGGTAGCTTGTTTGGTTAATATTATGCATTTTCAGAATTATCCAACTATCTAATTGTTATAGTTTTTTGCTAAGTGTTAAATATAGATAATCTTTTTCATACTTCCAGCTATTCTTAATTCCAATGAGGACATTATGTCCTCTTTTTTTTAGCTCCGAGCAGAGCCACGAACGAAGTGAGAATTGACGATTATACCAAAATGAATATTTTGGTTAATCGGAAATGTTGGCGTTTATGGCGAGGAGCGTAGCGTAGAGCAGAGCGACCTGTGAGCAGAGTGCGTAGTGCCGGAATAGGCTTGTGATAAACAAGACTAGCAGGGCACGGAGTCACATTTATTGCGAACAGGTCAAGACAGCCACGAGCGATGTGAGAGTTCGACAATTGTACAAATAAAAACTTTATTGTTTTAAATTTATGTTTTTTGTAATATTAACATGCGAGATTTTTTAAGAAGGAGAATATATATGAAAAAATCAGTAAAAGATCTAGGAGACATCAAAGGAAAAAGAGCATTAGTAAGAGTTGATGTTAATGTTCCTTTGGATGAAAACAAAAATGTAACAGATGATACAAGAATTCAGGCAATCGTTCCAACAGTTAATTATTTAACTGAACGTGGAGCAAAAGTT
>CACXDL010000093.1 GCA_902766395.1 uncultured bacterium | reverse complement strand
GTTCGTATCAAATTATTAAATATATTGTAAAGAACTTAACTACTTAACTACCTATCTACTTAACTACTTCTACTCAATTACTGCTAACGCATCTGAAACAGAAAGAATTTTGTATTCTGCACCATCTACTTTCACATCTGTCCCTGCATATTTTGCATACAAAATTTTATCCCCAACTTTTACATCCATTGGTTGTCTTTCGTTTTTATCATTCAATTTACCTTGTCCAACAGCAACAACCTCTCCTCTTTGAGGTTTTTCTTTTGCACTATCAGGAATAAATATTCCGCCTGAAGTTTGTTCTGTGTCTTCAATAACTTTAATAACAATTCTGTCACCTAATGGTTTAATCATAATATTTTCTCCTTCTTTACACATTAACTTTACTCTACATTTATATAACAGTTTTTGGTATTTTTTGAGAAAGTTAAGGAAAAATTAATTATTCAGTTATTAAGTAGTTAAGTAGTTAAGTACTTTACGATTATTAATTATTTAAAATGCCGTATGGTATATAAAACATTAATTATTCGTAATGAACCTATCTACTTATATACCTAACTACTTTTAGATAAGTACTTTACAGTTATTAGTTATTTAAAATACCATATGGTATATAAAACATTAATTATTCGTAATGAACCTATCTACTTATCCACTTATAAACCTAACTACTTAACCACCTAACCACTAATCTACTTTTATGCTATAATTAATCCATGAATAAAAAATTGTTTGTAATATCAGGTTGTTCAGGTGTAGGTAAAGGCACTGTTATAAATAAATTTATGGAAAGGAACAAAGACTTTATTCTTTCTGTTTCCTGTACAACCAGAAAACCTCGAGAAGGAGAAATTGACGGAGTACATTATTTCTTTTTGACCAAAGAAAAATTTGAACAAAATATAAAAGAAGATAAATTTTTAGAGTATGCACAATTTGCAGAAAATTATTACGGAACTAAGAAAAAATATATAAAACAAAAATTTGAAGAAGGTTACAATATAATTTTAGAAATTGAAACAAACGGAGCTCTGCAAGTTAAAGAAAAAATGCCTGAAGCTGTTTTGATTTTTATCGCTCCTCCTAGTGTGGAAGAACTTGAACAACGCTTGCGTGGGCGCCACACGGAAGACGAAGACACTATACAAAAGCGTCTTGCTCAAGTTAAAACAGAACTTGAGCGTTCTAAAAAATATGATTATATTGTAATTAATGACAATATAGATCGTGCAGTAAAAGAAATTGAAAGCATAGTAAAATCACATGATGCAAAATAAACACATTTTAATAGGTATTACAGGCGGGATTGCTGCATATAAGATTTGCAGTCTAATTCGTGATTTTAAAAAATCAGGAGCAGAAGTTAAAGTTATTGTCACTCCTAATGCACTGAATTTCGTCACAAAATTAACCCTGCAAAATTTGAGTCAAAATGAAGTTTATGAAGGAGAATTTACTCCACAAAACTGGAAGCCTGAACATATTTCACTATCTGATTGGGCTGATATTATGCTTATTGCACCTGCAACTGCAAATACTATAGGAAAAATTGCACAAGGAATTGCAGACAACCTGCTAACTTCTGTTGCTTGTGCATTTTCAAAAAAAATGATTGTTGCACCTGCTATGAATTGTAATATGTGGCAAAATGAATCGGTACAAAAAAATCTTAAAACACTGCAGGCAAGGGGAATAGAATATTTGCCCCCTGAGGAAGGATTTTTAGCTTGCGGATACGTTGGAAAAGGCAGACTCTGTTCGTTGGAAAAAATATTTAATGCAGTTGATGAAGCTCTAAATTACAGCGAAACATTAAAAGGGGAAAAAGTTGTAATTACAGCAGGAGGGACTATTGAAGAAATTGATCCTGTTCGTTATATTTCAAATTATTCCTCCGGCAAAATGGGCTTAGCTCTTGCAAAATCGGCTCATGATATGGGTGCGGAAGTTGTTTTGATAACAACAAAAGATGTTGAATGTCCATTCAGGATAATCAAAGTGAAATCTGCACTCGAGATGGAAGAAGCAGTTAAAGATGAATTTGATACAGCTGATTATATAATTATGGCTGCAGCTGTTGCTGATTACAAAGTAAAAGAATATTCTCAACAAAAAATTAAAAAAGGTGAAGATACTATTACTCTTGAACTTGTAAAAAACCCTGATATATTAGCAGAGTTATGCCAAAATAAAACTTCCCAAATAATCGTCGGATTTTGCGCCGAAAGCGAAAATTTAATTGAAAACGCAAAAGCAAAAATCCTCAAAAAAGGGTGCGATTTTTTGGTTGCAAACGATATTTCCCGCAAAGACATCGGATTTAATTCTGATGAAAATGAAGTTACAATTTTAGATAAAAACATCAATATTACCAAATTAGAAAAAGCTTCTAAGAGCGTTATTGCAAGGAAAATTTTGGAATGGATAAGTACAAAATAATAAAGCGTATAGAAGATTTTGCACCAATTGAAACTCAGGAAGATTGGGATTGCTCAGGATGGGGGGTAAATGTTGAAAAATACGATGAAATCCGAAAAATAATGCTGTGTTTGACTGCCACCGAAAATGTCATAAAACAAGCAAAATCACAAAATTGTGATTTGATAATTTCCCACCACCCTTGTTTTTATGTACCACTATGCTGGTCAGATATAAACATTTATTGTGCACATACTAATATGGACAAAGCAAAGGGTGGTACAACAGATACTATTATTGAAAAACTAAGATTAAGCAATTATAAAATACCCGTTGAACACGAATTTTTAAGAGTTATTGATTATAAAACAACTGTTGAAGAATTTAACAGACTATTAAAAACAATTTCACCAAATGCAAGGATTATAAATAATAAGAATGTTGAGAAACTGGGAAAAATTGCATTTTGTGCCGGATCAGGAAGTGAATTTATAAAAGATGCAAAGGAATTAGGTGCAGATTGTCTTGTTACAGGAGATTTAAAATTTCATACAGCGTTAGACAGTGAAATTGTTGTATATGATATAGGGCATTTTGAAAGTGAAATTTTGTTATTACCAATATTGGAAAAAATTATTGGAAATGAACCGGAAATAGTATATGCACAAGAAAAAAGTCCATTCCAACAAATATAATTAAAATCATTGACAAGAAAGTTTGATTATGTAGAATATAGATACAACCAATTATTGGGGTGTCGCCAAGTGGTAAGGCAGCGGTTTTTGGTACCGCCATCTCGGAGGTTCGAGTCCTTCCACCCCAGATAATTAAGACTCAGCAATGAGTCTTTTTTTTGTGGAAGAACGAGAACCTGCTATAGGTTTTCAGGACAGTTGTGATGGGAGTTTTGTCGTAAGTGTGCCTAATTTTCGGGCGAATGAGGCAGATTTATAGTGTAGAGATTTGCCGGACTATTTTTGCACTTTTGTCCCAATTTTTGCACTCTTTTGCACCGATATTTAGTGTTTTTATAATTTTTCATGCCTTAAAATACTAATATATTTGAATATTTACCCCGTGCAATATAGTGCAACATAGTGCAATAATGATTTGTCTTGCGATTTGATATGTGTCGAAATGTCTCTGAGATTGAGATTTAGGACTTGATGTTTCCGAAACAAAGAGCGATTAATGTGAGTGAGGTAATTTATTATGACAAACTTCACTCCTGAAAAATGTAAACAAATAGCTTTAGCAAGAGTTGATATCGTTCATAAATGGCTTAAGTTCAGAAAGAAATCTCAAAATAAACTTCAAGCTGATTATGATTTTGTGAAATTGCACAACACATCAAATTCTCACCTTTTTGAAATTTTAGGGGAAATATCCCGTGGAAGTTTGCACCGTTGGTTTGCAATGCTAAACAGAACAGAAGATTATACAAAACTTCTGCCACAGTATAAATATAGTAGTGTTAAT
>CACXDL010000092.1 GCA_902766395.1 uncultured bacterium | reverse complement strand
TTGTTTTTACGAAAATTTATGGCAGAAATAAAAAAAGACTTTAACATTTGTTAAAGTCTTTTTTTATAAATAATTCTGTATTAATTTCCCCATGCTTTTACTGTAATAGTTTGGAAACCTAATATATTTTCTCTGTGAACATCATATCCTGCAAGTGTTCGTATTCCGCCATTTTTCATTGCTGTTCTAACACTGCAATCTCCGACTGAAACAATGTACCATATATTTTTACAAGTAGAAGATCCCTGTTTTGAAGCAGCGATAGCAGTATAACCTCCACCCGGGGTTGTTGCTCCGTTATAGATAAAGCCTCCCAAAAATTCTGCATTAGCAGCCGTTGCAGTCAATAACAATGCAGCCATAGAAATAACTAATTTTTTCATAATACTCTTAACCCCTTTAAACTAACTACTTACCAATTATAAACAAATGGGGCGCCTTGTGGGATTCGAACCCACGCATATCGGAACCACAATCCGAGGTCTTAACCGCTTGACGAAAGGCGCCATAACTGTATGAATATATTAACATATAAATATTTTTTGTCCAGTTAACTTTTTGGCAAAAAAAAGAACTCCGTGCAGGAGTCCCTTTTTTTATTATATATAATCCCTAATTTATACGTTGAAACATATATCCGATACCACGAGCTGTCAGAATTAACTCAGGATTTGCAGGATCTGTTTCCAATTTTGAACGTAATCTTGAAATATGAACATCTACCACACGAGTATCTATTCTATGATCTGGCGGATATGCCCAAACATGCTGCAAGATTTCGTTTCTTGAAAATGCCTGACCGGAATTGTTTACAAGCAATTCTAATAAACTAAATTCCATGCCTGTTAATCTGATTCGTTCATTCTTTCTGTAAACCTGACGTCTTGCAGTATCAATCTTTATATTACCTGTAGTTATAACATTCTTTGTAACTTTACCTGAAGATGTAGTCATTTCACGGTTATTTGTTCTTCTTAAAACTGCTTTCACACGAGCTTCAAGTTCTTTTGGGCTGAAAGGTTTAATTACATAATCATCTGCACCCAATTCCAAACCTGTAATTCTTTCTGATACATCCCCCAATGCAGTAAGAATAATTATAGGAACATCAGAATTTCTTCTTATTTCTCTTGTTACTCCATAACCATCCATCTTTGGCATCATTACATCTAAAACGACCAAATCAGGATTATATTTATTAAATGATGCAACTGCTTCTTCTCCGTCTTGGGCAGTATAAACATCGTAGCCGGCCATCTTTAAACGTGTTTCTAATATACGTCTGATACTTGATTCATCATCGGCTAATAAAATTCTTTGACGATCTTCTTTTTCACTGGTTACTTCAACATTTTCTGACATTGTCATACCTACCTTATATCACTAACACTTAAATTCTTTAAAAATATATAAAAATATTACGTTTTGTTTCTTTTTCTATACTTTTATAACAGTATGTTACACTAAGTAACATAAAATTGCAAGCATAATTTATAACAAATTTTTTGTCTTAAATGTATATATTGAATGTTCCTGATGCTACTAATTATGATAACTTTGCTTCTACTATTTGTCTGAATTTTTCTAAATCATCTTTGGTATCAATACCAACAGGAACAAAATTTACAACAGAAGTTTTTATTTTCATGCCATTTTCTAAAGCTCTTAGTTGTTCCAAGCTTTCTGTTTTCTCAAGCATAGTTTGAGGTAAGGATGTCATTAATTCAAGGGCATGCCTTTTATACCCATAAATGCCCAAATGTCCATAAAATTTTGCAATATTGGTGTTTCTTTCATAAGGTATTTTTGAGCGAGAAAAATACAAAGCAAAACCATTCAAATCGGTTACACACTTGACTAGGTTAGGATTATCTGCTTCTATAGGTGTAATTTCTCGTATAAGAGTTGAAATATCGGCTTTATCATCTTCTTTAACATTCTTTATAACAGCATCAATGCTTTCAGGTTCTATTAAGGGTTCGTCCCCTTGCAGGTTACATATATAACTAATCTCAGGATGGCGGGATACAACTTCCATAATTCTGTCAGAACCGGATTTATGATCAACGGATGTCATTTCTGCTAATCCACCAAATCCCTTAACGGCATTAAAAATTCTTTCATCGTCAGTTGCAACGATAATCATATCTGCAAGTTTTGCCTGCATTGCTTTTTCATATACCCATTGAATTACCGGTTTGCCTGCAACTAGTAGTAGTGGTTTCCCTTCTAATCTCGAAGAACCATATCTTGCCGGTATAATTATTGCTGTTTTATTCATGATTAACTCCTGTTATTCTTTACTACAAAAGATGTCCACTGATCCTGAGGAATTTCTTCCACAATTTCAAGATTTTCACGTTTTATCGCATCAAGAACCATCTGTTTTTTTTCATCAAGTATCCCGCTTAATGACATCAATGCTCCGTCTTTCATTATATTTTTTAAATCACCCATGATTTCTGCAAGAACAAAATGAAGAATATTAGCAACTACAAAATCAAATTTATCTGTTATTTTATCTGCGCTTCCTAATTCAAAATGACACTTTACTCCGTTTTTAGCGGCGTTTTCTTTTGCAACTTCAATTACTGTGTCGTCTGTATCACAACCATATACGTCAGAAGCCCCTAGTTTTTTCGCTAAAATTGACAATATTCCTGAACCCATGCCAATATCAGCGACTTTATCACCAGTTTTCAAGTATTTTTCTAATGCTTTCATACACAATTGTGTGGTTTGATGTGTGCCAGTTCCAAACGCGCATCCTGGTTCTAATTTTATTATAACTTCGTTATTTTTTGGTTCATAGTCTATCCAATCAGGGACAACAGCTATTTTTTCAGTCACATGAGTTACATCCCATTTTTCTTTCCATTTTTGAGACCAATCTTCATTTTGTTTCTGCTCCAATGTAAAATCCCAAGAGCCAAGTTCAAATTCGGTCATTCCTCGTTCAAGAAATTCTATTCTGGAGATATCTAAAATATTCTCAATATCAAATTTTAAATCTTCATAATCATCATCACTTTTGATAAAAACACGTAGATTCCCTTCAGTTGTAGAGATCATCTCAAGATCTTTGTATGTTTCCTCAGCCAAAATAATCCCTTCACAATCGAAGTTCTCAAAGAAGATTTCTGCTATTAAATCTTCTATTTCAGGGTTAATTTTTATATTTAACTCATAATAAATATCAGACATGATTTAGCCTATAAAAGCTCCCATTGCTCTGTATTTATCGTAGCGTTGATTTCTTAATTCTTCACCTGACATGCCTTCAAGTTCATTTAAGGCAGAAATTATGGTATTTTTCAATTCCATAGCCATGAGTTCATAATTTGTATGAGCACCGCCTGTTGGTTCTTTAATCATTCCGTCAATTATATTAAATTTCATTAAATCAGGAGCTGTAATTTTTAATGCAGTTGCAGCCTCAAGATTTTTAGATGCATCACGCCACAAGATAGATGCACAGCCTTCAGGAGAGATAACTGTATAATATGCATGTTCAAGCAAGTATACTTTGTTTGCAACAGCCAGCCCTAAAGCACCACCGGAGCACCCTTCTCCTGAAATTACCGCAATAACCGGAACTCGCAATTTTTGCATTTCCTTTAAATTATATGCAATTGCTGCACCTTGAGCATGTTTTTCTGCACTTATACCCGGATATGCTCCCGGTGTATCAATTATAGTAACAATTGGAATATTGAATTTGTTGGCATGATAGAAAAGTCTAAGAGCTTTACGGTATCCTTCAGGTTGAGGCATGCCAAAATTATATTCGAGATTTTCTTTTGTAGACTTACCTTTCATCGTTCCTATAATCATAACAGGGCGACCATCAATTTTTGCCAGACCTCCTACAATGGCTCTGTCGTCAGTTCCGACTCTGTCTCCGTGAAGTTCTACAAAATCAGTACACATCATATCAACGTAATCCAGAAATTTAGGTCTTTCCGGGTGACGCGCTATTTGCATTTTTTGAGCAGGGTTTAGATTTTCGTACAATTCTTTTTTAAAATCTGCTGCTTCGTGCTCTAATATTTCGATATCCTTATCCAGATCCATGCCGGATTCTAAACTCATTCTTTTCAATTCTTCTATCTTCCTTTGAATTTCTAATATTGGTTTTTCAAAATCTAAAACTGTTGACATAGGGCTCCTTTATTCGTGCATAGATAAAATATTCGCTAATACACTTTTTAATTCTTTTCTTGGGGTAACAATATCGACTTGACCATATTTCATCAGGTATTCTGCTGTTTGGAAATCTGCAGGTAATTTCTGTCTTATTGTTTGTTCAATAACACGCCTGCCTGCAAAACCAACTCTTGCTCCTTGTTCTGCTACTATTATGTCTCCCAATGTTCCAAAACTAGCAGTAACACCACCAAATGTTGGATCTGTAATTACATTTATGTACAACAAACCAGCCTCATCAAGTCTTGCACATGCGCAAGAAGTTTTTGCCATTTGCATAAGGCTTAATGCACTTTCCTGCATTCTTGCACCACCTGAAGATGTAACAGCAATAACAGGAATTCTTAGTTCAATAGCTTTTTCTATTATACGCGTAACTTTTTCGCCTACTACACTGCCCATTGAGCCACCCATAAAATCAAAATCCATAACTGCGATTGCGACTTTATGACCCTCAATATTCCCGGTTCCGGTAATGACAGCATCGTTTAACCCTGTTTTTTCTTGTGCTTTTGTTACTCTGTCTTTATAGCTTTCAGTATCGAAAAAATCTAAAGGATCTGTGGGTTTAATATCAGAAAAAAACTCTGTAAAAGTCCCTTCATCAATCAGTTGTTGAATCCTGGTTCTTGCATTAACTCTGAAATGATAATCACAAACAGGACATACCATTTCGTTATCTTCTATATCTTTTTTCAGTAATTGGGCGTTACAATGAACACATTTTGTCCACAAATCTGGATTTGCTTCAATTTCAACTCTCGCTTCTAATGCGCGACGCTGTATTTGTGCTTCTTTACGCTTTTCAAACCAATCTTGAACTGTCATTTTATATTCCTTTAATATATCCCTAGGTAAATTACTTATACTTACCAAAATATTTTATAACAAAAATATGATAAGGGCAAAATCTTAATAAAATCTGAATAATCAACTTTACATAAAATATTATTAAAAAAAAGCCCTTACAAACATGTAAAGGGCTGCTGAGCAATCAGAAGAGTTGAGGATTATATGTTTAATAATAATATTTATTAATTTTGATTTCATTGGACTTTTTGAGAAGAAAAAAATTAAAAACTTGGCCATTTGTTTATAATTTAATTGATTTTTGTTTAATTTAAATGTATAATAAGATTATTAGAATTAAGGAGTTATTATGAAAAAGATATTGCTGGGTTTAGGAATTATTACAGTTGTTTCATTGTTAACCGCAGGTGTTGCAAAGGCTTCAATTTATGAAGCTCCTAATATGGGAAATCTAAATTTTTATCCGTTGATGCAACAGCAAATGGAAAGACAAGAAACATTAGATTATGCGAATGATCCTGAACATTATAAGGAAAAAAGAGAAAAAAGAAGTATACAAGAGGATATAAGAAGTTCTAATTTTAACCCTAATTACAAAAATAACTATAGTGGTACTTTATTTCACCATCAATCCTCTCAGCCGTCTCAAATGCGCTTTATTAAGGGTGCTGATGGCAATATTATGATTCAAGAAATTAAATAGTGACTAAAGAAAGAAAAAAATGATTAAACTTGTAATCAAATGGTTTTTGTTTGCATTTGTTATTGTATTGACATGTTATTTGCCCGGTATCACTGTTGAAGGGTTTCAATATGCAATGCTTATTGCGGCTTTGTTGACATTAATAAATATTTTCATAAAACCTGTACTAAAGCTTATAGCATTCCCAATAAATTTATTAACACTTGGAGCATTTAATCTTGTCATAAATTTCGGAATAATTTATGCGATTTCTTATTTTATTCCTCAGTATCACATCACAAACTGGGTCAGTGGATTTATTGCTTCGGTAATAATTGCAATATCTTTCGGTATTATAAAAAAGATTTGAGTTGTTGTGTTGTAAGCAAGTTAAATATAGCCAAAAAAAAGAGAAACAGACATTTGTTAAGTTTCTCTTTTTTCTAAATTAGGTGCTGGCTAGCCCGAGCAGAGCCACGAGCGAACAAAGTGAGCAAGAGACCGACAATTATGTAAAAATGAATATTTTTACTAATTGGAGGCGATGGCATTTAATGCGAGGGCGTAGCGAATTTTGTGTCAGGGTGATGCGAACGTAGTGAGCAAACCCGCGGAAGTGAGGACAAAAGTGAATGGCAACGAAGTGAAATGAACAATTGTCCGAACTTTAACAAAATTAAAGACAAAGTCCCGAGCAGAGGCAGGTACAAAGTACCAGTTCGAAAATTATGGAATAATGAATATTATTCCTAATTTGAGACGTTGCCGTTTATTGCGAGGGCGTATTTGGTTATAACTTGTTAACTTCACTATACAAAAAAAGAGATCAGAACTTTTGTTCTAAATCTCTTTTTTCTAAATTAGGTGCTGGCAACTAGTTATCTTCCCAGGAGGTGGCCCTCCAAGTATTTTCACCGCTATGAATCTTTTCGACCGTGTTCGGG
>CACXDL010000091.1 GCA_902766395.1 uncultured bacterium | reverse complement strand
TACACCTGATTCCAAAAGTTCAATCATTGAAGCGGTTGGCATCTTTTTTCTCCTTTTTGTTTAAATGTATTGTACTACGGGAAACACCGCTCCATCGGGGATTTTCTCCGACTAGGGCAAAACCTATCAAGCCAGTGTAACCAATAACACTATACAATAAACATAATTATATGCAAATATTTGGTTAAATAATGTTAATTGTCAAAAACAGTTGCAAAAATTTTTTTTTTGAGTTTTAATACTCATACTCACATCCTCAAATGAGTAGTTGCGGAGTCATTAACCGCAAAAATACAGGAAAGGTGAATTAATTATGGCAAATATTAAATCTGCTAAAAAAAGAGTACTAATCGCTGAAGCTAACAGACAAAGAAATGTTGCTTGGAAATCTTCCATCAAAACTGCAACTAAAAAAGCTTTAGAACTTGCTAACGGAAAAGACAAAGAAGCTTTAAATGCTGCATTATCCAAAGTTTACCAACTTTGCGACAAAGCAGTTGTTAAAGGTATCTTACACAAAAATACCGCTGCAAGAAAAAAATCAAGATTGACTCTTGCTATTAAAAAAATCGCAGAAGCTAAATAATTAAATTTCTTAATCAGAGGAGAAGGAACGGATTTATAAACCGTTCCTTTTTTAGTTTGTAACAATTGATTCTGTAAATTTTGAAAAAAAATATATTTATGATATTATGAACTCACAAAAGAGAAACACTTTTTATAAAAGGGGAAAAATATGATTTCAGTAAACGATTTTAAAACAGGTTTAACAATTGAATTAGACAACGGCTTGTGGTCAGTTGTTGAGTTCTTACACGTTAAACCGGGCAAAGGTTCTGCATTTGTAAGATCTAAATTGAAAAACGTTATGACTGGTCAAGTAGTTGAAAAAACTTTCAGAGCCGGTGAAAAAGTTGCAAAAGCAACTCTTGACAGACGTGAAATGCAGTATCTGTATAAAGAAGGATCAGATTACGTTATGATGGATAACGAAACTTATGATCAGTTACACGTTCCTGAAGCACAGGTTGGTGACGGTGTTAAATATTTAAAAGAAAATATGAATGTTATGATTTTACTTCATGAAGGAAAAATTATCGGTGTTGATATTCCTGCTCACGTTGAATTGACAGTTGTTGACACTCCTCCATCAGAAAAAGGAAACACCTCTCAAGGCGGTACTAAACCTGCAACTCTTGAAACAGGTGCAGTTGTTAACGTACCTTTCTTCGTTGCTAACGGGGATGTTATCAGAGTAGATACAAGAAGTAACGAATACTTAGACAGAGTATAAGATAGCTCAAAGGACAAAAATATGAAATTTGAAACAGAATATATTGAAAAACTAGCAAAAATAATTAAAGAACAAGATTTGACAGAAATCTCATTAGAAGACGGAGAACAAGCTATAACAATAAGAAAAGATGTTATAGTATCTGCTTCACCTGTTGTTGCTTCAGCACCGGTACAAACGGTTGCATCAGCACCTGCAGCTCCTGCAGCAAAAACTGAAACTGCTCCGGCAGCAAAGGAAGAAAAGAAAAAAGGAACTCCTATCACTTCCCCAATGGTTGGAACCTTCTATATGGCTCCATCTCCTGATGCAGAACCATTTGTCACTGCCGGAAAAACAGTAAAACAGGGTGATGTCGTTTGCATCATAGAAGCAATGAAAATGATGAACGAAATTAAAGCAGAAATTGCCGGTAATGTCGTTGAAATATGTGTTGAAGACGGACAACCTGTTGAATTCGGACAAGTTTTGATGTATGTAGAATAAGTTGGACAATAGAAAGAACGATTTTTATATCGTTCTTTCTTTGCATATAAACCTGATATATTTCAGGTAAAGAGGGATAATTATGTTTAGAAAAGTTTTAATCGCAAACAGAGGCGAAATAGCCGTAAGAATTATAAGAGCATGCAGAGAAATCGGTATTCCTACTGTTGCAATATACTCTCAAGCTGATGCAAATTCTTTACACGTAAGACTTGCAACAGAAGCATACTGTGTAGGACCTGCAAAAAGCGCAGACAGTTATTTAAATATCCCATCAATTATGTCTGCTGCAATGGTATCAGGGGCTGACGCAATTCACCCCGGTTATGGTTTTATGTCAGAAAGAGCAGATTTTGCTGAAATTTGCGAAAAACAAGGAATAAAATTTATCGGACCATCTTCAAAAGCTATGAGAAAAATGGGAGATAAAGCAACTGCAAGAAAAACAATGATAGAAAATGATGTTCCTGTAACTCCGGGAACAGGCATTGTTAAAACTGTTGAAGAAATCCAAGAATTTGCAAACAGAGTCGGATATCCGATTATTCTTAAAGCAACAGCAGGTGGCGGTGGCAAAGGTATGAGAATATGCCGCAGCGATGAAGATGTTTCAATAAATATGGAGCTCTGCCAATCAGAAGCACAAAATTTCTTCGGAAATCCTGATATTTATGCAGAAAAATTCCTTGAAAACCCTCGTCATATTGAAGTTCAGATTTTAGGAGACAGTTTTGGTAATGTTGTCCATCTTGGAGAAAGAGATTGCTCAATCCAAAGACGTCATCAAAAACTTTTAGAAGAAGCACCGTCTCCGGCTATAGATGAAGAAACAAGAGCACAAATGGGGGCTGCAGCAGTCAGAGCCGCAAAAGCGATTAATTATGAAGGTGCAGGCACTTGTGAATTTTTACTTGACCATGACGGCAAATGGTATTTTATGGAAATGAATACCCGTGTTCAGGTTGAACACTGCGTTACAGAAATGATTTCGGGTGTTGATATCGTAAGAGAACAAATTTTGGTTGCTTCAGGGGAAAAATTAAGTTATACACAAGATGATATTCACCTAAACGGACACGCAATTGAATGTCGTATCAACGCTGAAGATCCATCTAAAGATTTCATGCCTAACCCAGGAACCATTTCAGGATATTTAGCACCGGGGGGATATGGAGTCAGAGTTGATTCTCATGTTTATCAAGATTACACAATCCCGCCATATTATGACTCTATGATTGGGAAATTAATATGTTGGGGTCGTGACAGAAACGAAGCTCGCAGAAGAATGTACAGAGCCTTGAAAGAATATGTTATAACAGGTGTTGAGACAACTATTCCATTTCATCAGGAAATTGTTGAAGATGAAATCTTTATGAGTGGTAACTTTAATACCGGTTTTATTGAAGATTTTTATAAACGCAAAGGGCTGTAATATATTTTATGGTATTATTTTTGTATGAAATATGAGGATACCGTAAAATTATTAACATCATCGGAAAAATTTAGAATTTCTCCGGGTTTGGAACGTATGGAAAATGTTCTGGAATTATTAAAAAATCCTCAGGAGAAATTAAAATATATTCATGTTGCCGGAACAAACGGAAAAGGCTCTGTGTGTGCAATCCTTGCATCAGTATTGAAAGAAGCGGGTAAAAAGGTTGGACTATACACCAGCCCTCATATTTTTAAATATACGGAAAGAATACAAATTTGCGGAAAAAATATTTCTGACGAAGATTTCACAAAATATGTTTTTGAAATATCAGAAATTGCTGACAAAAATAATATTGACCTGACAGAGTTTGAAATCATAACAGCAACAATGTTTAAATATTTTGCAGACAATAATGCAGAAATAGTGATTTTAGAAACAGGAATGGGCGGAAGATTAGACGCAACCAATGTTATTAAACAAAATATGTGCTCAATAATAACCCATATTGATTATGATCATACAGAAAGACTTGGAAAAACTTTAGATGAAATAGCTGCAGAAAAAGCCGGAATTATTAAAGCAAATTGTCCATGTATAACTTTTGAAGGCAAAGAAGCATATTATGATAGAGCAATGGAAGTAAATGCTCCGTTAAATTTAATTGTTCCATACGCAGATACCTCTGAACTCGCTCTCAAAGGGACATATCAGGAAGAAAATCTGGCACTGGCACTTGCTGCAATAGAACTTTGTTTTCCTGAAATTCCGAAAACAATTATCAATAAAGGGTTGCAAAATGTTAAACACCCTTGCAGATTTCAGTACATAAAAGACAAAAATTTAATCATAGATGGAGCACATAACCCAAACGGTATAAAATCCCTGATAAGAAGCTTAGAACAGCACTATCCGTACGAAAAAAGAAGATTTATATTTGGCTGCCTTAATAATAAAGATTATAAAACAATGATAAATAGTTTATTTTCTGAAAAAGATGAAATCTATTTTTACCATTTTTCACATAAGAATTCTGCAACATACAATGAATTACAAGAAGTTTGTTCATACAAAGCAACAGAACTTAAATCAAAAGACCAAATTGATTTTAACGACGGAAAATTAAACATTATATGTGGTTCGTTTTATATGATTTCTGAACTGACACAACTTTTAGATATAGACATTTTTAAATAACAATTTGAGTTCCTAATATTATTTTATGGCTGTCTTTTGCACCTTGATTTTGGCAAAATACATAATTTATAACGAATTTAAGGGCCTGCCCTTTTATGAACCAGTTTAGACCAACAGAATACTCCCTTTTCAAATCATGAGCAACATCTCTATCGGGATCAAATTGATCTATACGGCCAATTAACTGAAGATGAGGTGTAAATTTCCAACCGGCAGTGTAGGCAAAACCACCTGCACGTTTACGGCTTAGCCCGGCAGAACCGTTGTAACCATCTGCAATAGCTGCTTCAAAATTTGTCCATAATTTCTTATATTTGTATCCTATATAAGCCGTTCCGACATTATAATTAAATTGGTTGTGACCACTATTAAAACCTGCACCAATTGTTAGTTTACCCCATTTGCCATCTTTTGATCCAAATGGTTTTATATTTACCCATCCTGTAAATTCAGCTCCCGGCATTCCGCTTGTAAAATATCGCCCTGATGAACCAACCGCAAAACTGTAATCTACATAATTATAATTTCCTATTACTTTCAGCGCAGTAGTCCTTAAATTCCCAAAATTACGGGCTATTTGCGACCTGTTTATAAAAGGCAAAGTATAAGTCGAGCTTCCACCCTCAATTCCAACCTGCCCTCTTGAGCGACCAAACATAATTTTGTGGTGAGGAATTTTTGATGTCATAACATATAAATCTCCCCAAAAATAATCTATATATTGCGCACTTTCCTTTTTTTGAGGAATAGGAAGAAAACTTATTTTAAAATCATAATTAGGATTTCTGAATTTGCCGTATACCCCAACTTCAGTTGTTAAGTTGTCATAAGTGGTAGTCGTATGAGAACCTGTAAAAGTTGACCCGAAAGCCCCCCTATAACCCGCAAAATACTGAACTTCACTTACAGGACCTTTTTTATAATTAAATGATAACTCGTCTTTTAATAGAAATGTTGGAATATCTGTTCTCACAATTTGAGTTTTCAGAATTTTATTAAATAAAGTTTGCTCATTAGTAGATTTTTTTCGTGTTTTACCTAAAGAATCAAACAATTTAAATTCTTCTTCTACGTTATCTGTAATATCATCATCATCTTCTTCTTTATAAAAATTAACGTCCAAAATTTCACCATCTTGGTCAAGTCCGTCAATTAATGTATCATCTTCCTCATAACGAAGCGTCACCTCATTTTCCTGCACATTATTAAGAAGTTCCTGAGTATGATATTCATCTTCAGCATAGGATAAATTTGGGGTGAAAATTAAAGCTGAAATAATTATCAGTTTTAAAAATCGTTTCATTTCTTAATTATATCATGTATTTAGTTGTATTTCATAATTTTTTTGTTGTATATTTGTTGCTATGAACAAAACAAAAAATAATAAAAAAACAAATATACATGCCCCAATTGTAGAAGCGTTGAAAGTTGCATATGACAACCCTACATATCAATTTCATATTCCCGGACACACTAAAGGTTTGGGGACTTTAGCGGACTTTAGAAATTTAATTGGTAAAAAAGCACTAAAAGTTGATACAACAGACGAATTTGATAATCTGGGAACTCTTAATCCTGCCACAGGTCCTATTAAAGAAGCTCAGGAACTTGCGGCACTGGCATTTGGAGCAAGAAAAACATTCTTTTTACTAAATGGCTCAACCATAGGTAATCTTGCTATTGCAATGGGTTTAACCAAAGCAGGACAAAAAGTTATTGTAAACAGAAATTGCCACAGATCAATATTGACAGGTTTGATAATTTCAGGAGCAGAACCACTTTGGGTATTACCTGAAAAATTCAACGACTGGGGTTTGTGGGGAAATATAAAAGCCGAAGATATTGAAAAACTCTTACAGAAAAACGACAATGTTTCAGCTGTATGGGTTACAAATCCTACTTATGAAGGTGTCGTTTCGGATATAAAATCTATTTCACAGATTTGTAAAAAATACGATGTTCCATTAATAGTTGATGAAGCACACGGTTGTTTGTGGAATTTTAACGATAAACTTCCTGAAACTTCTTTGAAATTGGGAGCAGATATTGTTGTTCATTCTCTGCATAAAACAGGTGGCAGTATGAGTCAATCCTCAATGTTACATATTAGCAAAGATTCAAAAATTAACGCTGAAGATGTTGAACGTTCGCTGACTTTATTACATACAACAAGCCCATCACTAATGCTATTAGGCAGTTTAGATGCTTCCCGTGCAAATTTACAGAGTGAAAG
This sequence comes from uncultured bacterium, assembly GCA_902766395.1. Classification (GTDB taxonomy): domain Bacteria; phylum Cyanobacteriota; class Vampirovibrionia; order Gastranaerophilales; family Gastranaerophilaceae; genus Zag111. Next base: position 5,826 of record CACXDL010000091.1, on the reverse strand, counting down.
AGGACAAAGACAACTAAACAGAGCAATTCAAAATGCAAAATATTTACGCTCTGAAATTGATAAAATGGAACACATTCATCAATTAAAATCAGATTTTGGATATAAAACAGATGTAACCAAAATATTTATAAAAGCAGACGGACTCTCAGGCAAAAGATTAGAATCAATTTTAGAAATAGATTTTGGGATAGAAGTTGAAAGTGCAAGTGATGCAGGTATTTTAATTTTGAGTAATATTGGTAACAAACGCTCAGATTTTGAATATTTAGTTTCATGCCTGCAAAAAATCGACACTCATAATTATAAAGATATTTATTATCTTGAAAATAAAAAACATATGCCTATGCTTACTCCGATAATTAAAAAGAATCTCAGAGAAGCATATTTTTCGGAAAAAGAAATCGTTCCGAAAGAAAAAGCCATAGGCAGACTTTCAGGAGAAGTAGTTGCAGAATGTCCACCGGGAATTTCTATTCTTTTACCCGGAGAACTTATTACAGAAGCACACCTTCCTTATTTAACAGATTATAAAACAATTGAAGTTATTAAATGAGTTTTGTTATATATAAGTTTGTGTTTTTATGCTAGAATTATTTTAGCAGTTTAATTGGAAGATATGATATGGATTTTGATAAACAAAAACTTATTGAGAGTATAAAAAGTTTAGCAAATAAAAAGATTTTAGTTGTCGGCGATTTGGCTCTTGATGAAATGATATACGGAGATGCAGAAAGAATTTCCCGAGAAGCACCTGTATTAATTTTACAGCATACACATACTAAATTAATACTCGGAGGCGCATCAAATGCCGCTCATAACGTGGCAACCCTTAACAATGCTAAAGTGGGTGTAATAGGTGTTGTAGGTGAAGATTATCACTCTGACTTGCTTATAGAGACCTTTCATGAGGCAAACATTAACACTGATGGGATTATTAAGGATAAGTCTAGGAAAACTATCGTAAAAACAAGAATCTCCGGATCAATAACAACATCTATAACGCAACAAATTGTCAGAGTTGACAGACAATCAAAGGGCGATATCTGTGCAGAAACCGAACAGAAAATAATTTCGAAAATGGAACAGCTTATACCACAATATGACGGAATAATTCTTTCTGATTATCATATCGGTACATTAACAAAAAATATAATAAATAACGCTATTAGTATCGCAAATAAACACAACAAAACAATTGTTGTAGATGCTCAAAGAGATTTAGGTTCATATAAAAACATTACTTCAATGACTCCAAATCTGCCGGATACAGAAAAATCAGTAGGTTTTGAGATTAAAGATATTGAAGATTTAAAACATGCAGGAGATAAATTATTAGCTGAAACCAGTGCAAAATCAATTCTTATAACTTGTGGAGCTGATGGTATGTTTGTTACAAAACCAAATAAGGAATACACAAAAATACCTGTATTTAATAAATCAGAAGTATTCGATGTAACAGGTGCAGGAGACACAGTTACGGCAGTATATTCATTGGCTCTGGCTGCAGGAATTGATCCTGTTTATTCAGCAATCATCGGCAATGTTGCAGCAAGTATTGTTGTAAGGCAGTTTGGCTGTGCAACAACAACAATTAATGAACTCTTGTCTGCCGTTGAAAAATTATAAAAGGAGATCTTTATGGAATTTATAAAAAAATTCAAAATCGTGGACATTATAATTATTTTATTTGTAATCATAGCTTTAGGTGTGGGATACTATACATACAAAGGCTATAGACAAACAGCAGATAAACAAATTGAAGCAACATCAAAAGTTCTTTTTAAAGTTTATATGAGAGGGGTGACATTCTCCGGGGATAAATTACCTATCAGCAAAGGTGATAAGACATTTATCAGCATAAGAAATGTTCCTTATTCTGATTTGGAAATCGTTGATGTAAAAGCTGACAGAAGAAAAATTGTAATTCCGGGATTTAATAATAAGAAGGTTGTAATTGTAGTAGAAGATGTCTCACAACCGGATTTATATGATGTAGTAGTAACCCTGACAGATACTGCCAAGATAACTAAAGATGGTGCAGTTGTTGGTGGAAATAAAATCAAAATGGGCTTACCGATTACTTTGGAAGGTCCGGAATATAAATTTACCGGTTCAGTATCCGATATTAAAATTGTCGATGCAGTTGATAATGAAACAATTAATAAAAATATGAATACAACAGATGATGTTCAATAAAATATTTCAATTTTCGCAAAATAAATTAAATTTTCTATATAGAAATAGTATATTTATACAAAATATTGATAAATTGATTTTACCATTTATTTTGTTGACCTTTATTTCTTCGACATTTATGAATTCTGATTATATTGGCTTTTTGGCGCTAATTATAATATTTTTAACTATGATAAAAATGTTTACAAAACCGGAAAGTAAGTTTGAATATACTCTTGCAGAAATATTTCTTATTATATATTTTATGCTTGTCATTGTAAGCTTATTTGGTTCAACATTATTTTTAACAAGTTTGAAGGGTTTCTTTAAAACTTTTGTATATATCGGTTTTTATTTTTCTGTTGTCCAGTACTTAAAAGACAATACAAAAAAAATACCATTAGTACTTGGAACTATCGGATTGTGCATCTGTTCAGAAAGTATTATAGGAATGATACAAAGTACATTGCATCTTGAACAAATTTCAACCTGGCAGGACACCTCAAATATTAATCCGGAAGATGTCATATCAAGAGTTTACGGGACATTAAAACCATTAAATCCAAATTTATATGGTGGTTATTTGGTTGGTGGGTTGCCAATTGTATTAGGTTCTGTTTTTTATTTTATTGCGAAAAAGGAATATAACCTTTCTATTCTGTCTTTAGTTGGTTTAGGCACAGTAGTATATGCAATTTTACAAACCGGATGCAGGGGTGCATACCTTTCAATGATGATTGTTTTTGGTGCAGTTTTCCTTATATGTGCAAAATTTTTCTGGCATAAATATAAAAAAGGATTTCTTACAGCTATAGGTTGTTTATGCTCGTTATTTGTCTTAATGCTTGTTTTTGTTAATTCAATAAGACTAAGATTTTTATCAATATTTGCAATGAGAAGTGATTCTTCAAATTCTTTTCGATTCAACGTTTATAATTCATCATTAGAAATGTTTAAAGATAACTGGTTATTAGGAATTGGTGTCGGTAACAAAAATTTCAGAGAAATATACGGATTATACATGAAAACAGGGTTTGATGCTCTCAGTGCATATAATATTTATCTTGAAACAGCCGTAGAAAGCGGTATTTTTGCCTTAATTGCTTTTTTAGGCTATCTGATAACAATATCTGTTAACTCTGTAAAAACTATATTTACAACTAAAAATACCGAAAAAATAATTCTTATTTCTTCGGCAATTATTTCGATTTGGGCGATGATGTTCCACGGACTTGTAGATACAATATACTTCCGTCCTCAATTACAATTTATGTTTTGGACTTTTGCAGCAACAGTAACAGTTTTAACTAATACCAAAACCCACAATTAGCAATAAAATCCACCCATACCCATCATCGGATAAGCACCCATCATTGGATAAGCACCCATCATTGGATAACCACCCATCATCGGATAACCAAAACCAAACGAATTAAATGATGTTATTGTATAACTTGGCATTAGATTAAAAAACATCCAAGGATTATTAACTGCCGCTAATCCCAAAGTTCCGGCAATATTCGACTCAACCGAACCGTAACCCGCAGCCATATTTATAAAATTACCCATTGAATTTCCACGTCTTTGCATTTCATAGGCAACTTCATTTCTCGCAATTCCATTTGTTAAATTCGTAAAAAGACTGCCTGTCGCTTGAACTGACGATTTCCCGTCTTGTTTATCTTTTATATAAGTAACAGCTGAAGATACACCACAATCAATGTTACTTAATATTCTCATTGTTTCAGCAAAACCCATGATACTCCTTTAATATTTCGTGCTATATATCTATAAAAGATTCTGATTTATAAAAATTGATAAATTAATTTAATTTATTAAGATATATTAAGTATATACTTTTTATATAAGACAAAAAGGGACTAAATTATAGCACTAAGGGTGATTATTTTTATTTATGGAGAGTTTAAAATTTTCATATAAGAATTTTAGTGGAGTAAATATCATGTATATAGGAAATAGTTGCACATACAACCGCATGGAATTGAAAAATGTAGATAAAAACATATTACCTTGGTTAGAAGATATTATAGATGAAAATAATTGTCAAATAGAACGAAAAGAATGGAAAAGCAAATATAACAGCTATGTTGTATACGATTACGAACCTTTTTGCACCGAGGGTTTTGAAATAAATCTTGTAATTAGTGCAAAAGATCTTTCGTATTTAAATTTTATCAAATATCTATATGAAGAAAAAATAAACATAATAGAATACTTGAATGCATGTATTGCAACTTAAAAAAAGCGTATAGAATAATCTATACGCTTTTTACTGAAACAAATTTATTAGTTATTATTCTTCATCAGCAGGAGAAGAATCCTGAGGTGCATCATCATTGATAGATTTAAAACAATCTTTACAATATACCTCTCTACCCGGAACCGGTTTAAAAGGTACCTGTGTTTGAGCTCCACATTTTGAACATACAGCATCATACATTCTTCTTGATTTTCTGTGTTGTTTCCTACGAGCTTGTCTGCATTCAGGACATCTTTTTGGTTTATTAACCAAACCTTTTTCTGCATAAAACTCTTGTTCTCCTGCTGTAAATGTGAATTCTTTTCCGCAATCTTCACAAACTAATTTTTCGTCTTCGTACATTGTAATTCTCCTGTTTGTATACTAGGGTCATAAGATTAACTATCTCTCATTTTACACATTTTTAAGAAATTTGCAAGTATAAATAATATTTTTATTTAACCGAAACAGAATATTTGTTAAATATTGTAAAATTTAAAAAATTTTTTAAAACTGGAAATATTATTAATAATATAAATTAAAAAACGATTAAAATACTTTTAGAAGGAGATTAAAATGTCACACCTTACAAATAGAGAAATGGAAGTATTGAGATACGTTGTAAACGGCTTGTCTAATATCGAAATCGGCGAAAGGATGTTTATAACAGAACACACAGTTAAAGCACACATATCATCTATAATAAGAAAACTTAAAGTAAAAACAAGAATTGATATCGCTGTTTTAGCAATTTTGGAAGGCTTAGTAGAGAAAGATAAAATAGAAATCCAACACATTATAACAGAATAATAGAAACCATTCTGCTCACTATAATTATTTACCCTATAAATCACAGCATATTATTTTTTGAAGTAATATGCACTTTTTAATTTTTCTGCACACATTTTACCAAAATGTTTAAAAGAAACAAAAAAATCAGGAATGGATTTTAAAGACCAATTACCCATATCTTTTTCAAAAGTTTCAGTAGCCTTCATAAACTTGTCTTCTGCTCTTAAAAACTTTATATAATGAGTTCTTGCAATAGTATTATTAGGGGTTCTTTTAACTTTTGCATATGATTGGACTAATTTTTCTAAACAAATTTTATACATAAATATTCTCCTATAGTATAATTTAATCTTTATACTTAATTATAAAACGTAAAAAAATTTTTTGCTAATAAGTAATTTTATTTTTAAGTTTATTTTATAGAATAACGGATATGTTGCCGTTTATTGCGAGCGAAGCAAGACCAACACTATTTGAAAAGCCCATTAGAAAGATAATCTAATGGGCTTTGAAAATTAGGTGCTGGCAACTAGTTATCTTCCCAGGAGGTGGCCCTCCAAGTATTTTCACCGCTATGAATCTTTTCGACCGTGTTCGGG
>CACXDL010000090.1 GCA_902766395.1 uncultured bacterium | reverse complement strand
TAAGGGCGTTTAGCTCAGTTGGTAGAGCGTCTCCCTTACAAGGAGAGGGTCATAAGTTCGAGTCTTATAACGCCCACCATAAAAAGAGGATAGGATTAATTTCTAGCCTCTTTTTATTTTTGAAATGTTCTTTATTTATTGGGTATCATATTTTATATTATGTCGCTTTTATCTTCGGTTTTCGTTCTGTTAACACCTTTTAGTGAGTCGTGGCGAAGCATTCTTGCAGACAAGTACAATAAAATTAAAACACCAGTCATAATTAGGAATATCACTGCAAAATTGCTATATACAACGTACTGAAGCTTTATATTTGTAGGAGAATCTTTTCTTATTTTCCAAACATATATTGTCCCGATATTATTATCCGCATTGTTGTAAGAAGCAAAAGATGGTAATGTAATTGTAAAATTTGCACCCAAATCTTTAATGTCGTATTTTACATTTTTATTTATTGGAGTATTGTTTCTTTGGTTATCTTTATTTGTTTCTTTTGCGAGTAGATACGTGCTTGAATCTAAATTGGCTTTAATGTCCTCTCTTCCAGTATCATCTTTCAGTTCTCTTTGCTTTTCTCCATATTTTGCAAGATATTCCTGTGTAATAATGTTTTTTGATTTTTTTGCCTGATCCAAACTTCTTATGAGTTCAACCTTGTTTTCAGCCAGGGGCAGATTATATGTCATATCAATATTGTATGAAGTGACAAAGAAGTTCTTTTTTACCAGTATAAATCTGTTATTTGGCAGGTTTGTTTTAAAGCCTAAAGACGTGAATTCTAAGTCAGTGTAGTATAGATTTTTTACGTGTTTTTTTGCAATAATTTTTGAATTGTCTTTTTCTATGACTCTATCAACTAAATAATGACTATCCAGAAATTTTTTATAATTCTCGTTAATTGTTAAGGCAATTAGATCCTTTTTATTATTCAAATTTCCATTATATGTGAGGATGTTTTCAATAGATGCAGTTTTGTCATTATTTATGGTTAGATTAGTGGTAATATTTGTACACCCGGAAACAAATGGAACAAGCATAAGTAACAAAATTATAAATTTTTTCATTGAAAATCTCCAATATATCTGTTATTTCATATTTTATCATATATTATAACTTAGTCTAAATTATTAAGAGTCGTAATATTTTATGTTAATATTAATAGTATGAATATTGGCGAACAGATTATATTAAATATTGAAAAGTTAGGTAATCAGGGTATAGGAATAGCTAAAAAAGATGGTTTTGTTGTATTTGTAAATAATGTTTGCCCAGGAGATGTGGTAAAGGTCAAAGTTGAAAAAATTAAGAAAAATTATGCACAAGCTTCTTTATCAGAAATTATATCTCCTTCACAATACAGAACAAAACCGTTTTGTCCGATGCAAAAGGTTTGTGGTTCTTGTCAGCTACAATTTATAGATTATGAATATCAATTAAAATTAAAACAGCAGATAGTTAAGGAGGCAATATCTTCAATTGGAGGAATTGGTATTGATATACCCCAAGTTGTTCCGAGTCCGGAGGTTAAAAATTATAGATGTAAGGTCCAATATCCTGTAAGTCAAACAAAAAATTCAAAAAGAATTATTGCGGGATATTATAAGCCAAAAAGCCATGAAATTATAAATATTAAGTATTGCCCGATTCAACCTGTAATATGTGATGAAATCATTGAATATATAAGAAATAACGCTGCATTATTTAATGTAAGCGGCTATGATGAAACTAAATCTGCAGGGTTGTTACGCCATGTGGTAATAAGGCATTCTGATTATTCCGATAAAAATCTTGTCGTCTTAATAATAAACTCTGAAAAATGTCCGGGTTCTATAAAAGAATTAGCAAGTAGCATTTATAATAATTTCGACTCTGTTTCCGGTGTATCTGTAAATTATAATTTAAAAAAGACCAATGTGATATTTGGCTTAAAAACGGAAAGTATTGTCGGAGTGGATTTTATTGAAGAGAAATTAGCAGATAAAATTTTTTATGTAGGGGCGGATACCTTTTTTCAGGTAAATCCCAAAAGTGCAAATAACATTTTTAATTACGTAAAATCTTATATAAAAGATAATTTTAATGAGCCCGATGTATTAGATGCATATGCCGGTATTTCAACGTTTGGCATTTGCGTGTCGGAGGTTTCTTCGAATGTCGTTTCTATAGAAGAAAATTTAAGATCTGTTGATTTGGCAAAAAAATCCTCTCAATTTAATAATGTTACGAATATAGAAATTCATGGAGGTGATGCTGCTGAATTTTTTGCAAATGAAAAAAGAAAATTTGATGTTGTAATTCTTGACCCTCCAAGAAAGGGGTGTAGTGAACAATCTCTGGGAAATGCTTTAAAACTTTGTAAAGATACGATAATTTATGTTTCCTGTAACCCGGCAACACTTGCAAGGGATTTGAGATTTTTGGTATCAAAAGGATGTAAGGTCGAAAGTATCCAACCTTTTGATATGTTTTGTCATACTTATCATGTGGAAAATGTTGCTGTAATAAAGGTTAAATAACTATTTTGTTGCCTGTTCCTGCATTTTTTGAGCAATATAGTTAAAATCCAGTTTTTGAGGTAAATAATATGGGATTTGTAAAAATTTAGTTTTTCTTTTTGCATTAAATTTTTGTGCGGGAGTAGAAAATGCCGTAAGGTATGAATCGCTTACATAGTCTAAATATGCATCTTCTAAGCCTTTCTCTTCCAACTCTTCAAAGGCTGGAAGAATGTCTTTTTCGATCTTTTTATATTTTTCGCATACCCCTTTACCACATCTTATCTTGTAACCTAGGTCTTCAACATGTTTCAAATCTTCAACATCTACGTCCATAATTTGTATTTCGGCCTTATAACCATTTTTTGTTTTTATTGTTATGTGAATTGCAGGATATCCTGATGGTTGAGGACCAACTCTTGATATTATTCCGGATGCTTCTTCAAGTGCTTTTCGACCTTTTATTGATCCATACCCAAGCTCTTCAATGTCTTTTACCGCGATTCGGCCTTGTTTTGGATTGAATTTCTCTATTTCCGTTATCCTCAGCGCTCCGTGTTTAATTGCATCTGCAATTGCAAATAGTATCTTATCTACTGCATGTTGAGATCCGTCTCGGAGAACTATTCTTGCCCCAATTACATCTCCTACATTTTTTACCCCCCATTTCGTTTTTATTCCTCTTGGGGTTACTTTTTGGCGTAGAGAGTCTTCGGTTTTGATGCGGACTGAAATCCCTCTTTCTCCTGGGCAAATAGGGGCGTTAGGGTTCTTTTGAGATGCAACAAAAGGCTTAAGATATTTATTTAGAACAAATCTAATTTCTTTGGCATCTTCTTCTGCTTCAGATACAACTTTTTTAGCTAAATCCACGCTGATTGTTCTGGCTGTTTTTGATAATTTCTTTTCTCCTATACCAAAAGAAACTGTGTCTGCGCTTAAAATGTGCAGTTTAGGAGAATCATTGTTTTGTTGAGGTAAAGTGTTGTTCTGTACCCTGACTTGGTATAAGTTTTGATAAATTGATTGTATACGCATAATGACCTTCCTCACATATAAAATTCGTAAAAATATAAATTTCCTTATTCTTAACAATAATTTACAAAATTATTCCTCATGTTTGTATTATTATGTAGTTAAGTTGTGGGTATTAAGCATATATAAATAAGGAGGTTATAATATTATGGCTAAAACTATCACAGTTGATGGTAACTACGCTGCAGCGCACGTTGCGTATGCATTAAGC
>CACXDL010000089.1 GCA_902766395.1 uncultured bacterium | reverse complement strand
GCGTTTGCTCTGTATTCTTCGACTGCTTGTTTATTATCTTCCGTTGTTAATTTTTCAATATCTTTGTATTCAGGTGCTACAACAAGATAGGTTATACCATGAACTGTATCAGGTCTTGTTGTATAAACAGGAACTTCCATTTTTTCGCCATTTGGAGCATCAACAACAGGAAATCTGAAAATTGCACCATGAGATTTTCCTATCCAGTTTGCCTGCATAGTTTTTACATTGTCACCCCAGCCTTTTAAAAGGTCTAAGTCTTTTAATAATTCATCAGCATACTCTGTGATTTTTACAAACCATTGAGATAAGTATTTTTTCTCAACTTCTGAATCGCATCTCCAGCATTTGCCGTCAATTACCTGCTCATTAGCTAAAACAGTTCCACAGTCAGGACACCAGTTTACTGCGGCTTCTTTTTTATATACAAGTCCTTTTTTGTATAATTGTAAGAAAATCCATTGAGTCCATTTATAGTAATCAGGCTTGCAGGTTGTTACTTCTCTGTCCCAGTCGTATGATAATCCTAACATTTTTAGCTGCTGGGTCATATATGCAATGTTTTCATCCGTCCATTTTTCAGGGTCGGCATTATGCTTCATTGCTGCATTTTCAGCAGGCAAACCGAAACTATCCCACCCTATCGGATGCAAAACATTATATCCGCTTGCTTTTTTAAATCTTGCGATAACATCTGTAATTGTATAATTTCTGACATGTCCCATGTGTAATTTACCTGAAGGGTATGGGAACATAGATAATGCATAATATTTTGGTTTATCTGAATTTTCTTCTACTTTGAAAACCTTGTTTTCATCCCAAAATTTCATCCATTTTTTTTCGCTTTCCTGCGGATAATAGCTCTGTTTCATATTTTCCTCTTACTCCTTTATTTTCTTGTCTTTAGTATATCATAAAAATTTTTATGATATTATTTAACTATGAATTTTGAAGAGAAAACATTAAGTTCAGAGGTTGTGTACCAAGGTAAAGTTTTTACCTTGATAAAAGATGATATCGTTACTTCAGATGGGCATAAATCTTTCAGAGAAGTCGCAATTCATAACGGAGGCGTTGTAATTGTTGCTTTAAAGGATAACAATACAGTATTGCTTGTTAAACAATTCCGCTATCCATTGAAATCCGTAAATATAGAGCTCCCTGCAGGCAAACTTGAACCGAATGAAGAACCTGATTTTGCCGCAAAAAGAGAATTAGAAGAAGAAACAGGTTATAAGGCGAAAACGTGGAAATCTTTAGGTTATATAAATACAACCCCAGGTATTTGTACGGAAAAATTATATTTGTATTTAGCTACAAATTTGGAATTTATCGGAGCGCATCCTGATGAGGGAGAAGTCATAAAATCGTGTGAGTATAAAATCTCTGAAGTTTTTGAAATGATAAAAAATGGAACGATAAACGATTCAAAGACGATTTGTGCGTTAACAAGAGCATTTTGTAAAGGATTCGAAGTATGATAAAAATGGTAGCTACAGACATAGACGGGACTATTTTACCGTTTAATTCGGATTTTCATCCGCAAGTCAAAGAATGTATAGCAAAGCTGGAAGAGAATAATGTTAAAGTTGTACTTGTTACAGGCAGAATGCACTCATCAACGGTTCCGATTGCTGACAAATTAGGATTGAAAAACCCTGTGATTTCATATCAGGGGGGATTAATAAAAACTTATAATGGTGAAACTCTGTATCAAAAAAATCTGGATAGTGAGTATGCAAAGGAAATAATATTTTGGGCAAGAGAGAATAATGTCCATATAAATTTATATATTGATGATAAATTATATGTTGAACAAGATAATGAGATGATACAAACATATATAAAAGGCAAATTTGTAGATTATACTGTTTGTTCTTTTGATGAACTTGAAATAAATAATGTAAATAAATTATTGGCGCTTGATGTTCATGATCCTGACAGAGTTACCCAATGGGTAAATATTTTAAAGAAAAAATATCCTGATTTATATATTGTTAAATCTACTCCATATTTTTGTGAAATAGGTTCTCCTATGGCTAAAAAATCTCTTGGGGTTGAATTTTTATGTAATATGTGGGGAATAAAAAAAGAAGAAGTTCTTTCAATCGGTGATCAAAATAATGATATTGATCTTGTAAAAGCGGGAGGAATTGGAGTTGCGATGGGAAATGCAACGGAAGAGCTTAAGCATTGTGCAGATTACATTACTGATACTGTTGAAAATGACGGATTCGTGAAAGCTATAGATAAATTTGTTTTCAATAACTAGTGTGCTTTTAGCTCCTCTTCAAGCTGTGCGCCACAGTACATGCATCTTTTAGGTTTCTTCTTTGTATATTTGAATTTTCTTTTACACTTTGGGCATTTGTATTCTTTTTGTTTTACTAAAAAGAATACTGAAATTAACCCCCAAATAATTGCTTGAAGCATTATTGCAAGTATCAATACCCATATAAGAGATGAAAAAGCACTCATTAATAGAGAAAATGGGTTATAATAATATGATGGTAAACCTGACAAATCAATATCGTTGTAAGTGTACGATTCTTCTTGTGATGTTCCTATAGATTCAAAATTATTTTGCCCAAATTCTGAAACTTCAGGAATGGAAATTTCGGGAAGATTAACTTCGGGTTTTGTTAAGGGTCTTGTAACAATGATATAATTAATCATAAATGGCATAATCCTATTATACCATATTACGTACCAATATGGTATAATATCAAAGTAAGGAGTGCAATATGTTTAGAATTGGTATTGGGTATGATATACATAAACTTGTAGAAGGCAGAAATCTTGTCATTGGAGGAGTGAGAATAACTCACGAAAAAGGACTTTTAGGTCATTCTGATGCTGATGTGTTGATACATGCTCTGATTGATGCAATGCTAGGAGCTCTGGCGTTAGATGATATAGGGACAATATTTCCTGATACCGACCCAAAATACAAAGACGCTGATAGTACATTATTATTAAAAAAAGTTGTGAATCTTGTTGAAACCAAGGGATATCATATAGTAAATGTTGATAGCAATATAATCGCTCAAGAACCAAAAATGATGCCTTATATCCCAAAAATGAAAGAAGTTCTTGCAAAAGTTCTAAATATAAATCCTTGTGACTTATCAATAAAAGCTAAAACAAAAGAAAAACTTGATGCTGTTGGTCAGAAGCTTGCCATAGAATCTAATGCCGTAATACTTTTAGAACATAATTGATTGTTACAAATTGTAAAGTTGTTTTCTTATAAAAAGGCAATTATTTACTATTTATATATTTTATATATACAAGAGCGAGTATATAAAGGATGATTGATTATGTCAGATCGTAGATCAATTGAGGCTATCAACAAAGTTGCTGCAGGTTCAGGCGATAATTATGTTACAACAAATTTGCGCATAGACAGAACTGATGAAGAAACAAGAAATGTTATAAGTAATACATTTGGTGCAATTAAAAACAATTTAGATATACTATGGAGTGCTATCGGATTTGATGCGAATGTAACAAACAGTTATTACCAAACTCTTGCAAATCCTGATTTAGCAATGGATTTTAATGGACGAAAATATTATCCTCACACAGGTGTTGGTAATTTAAGACCATATAACGAAATGGGTAACCCGAGTGGTGGATGTTTTTCACTATATACAATGTGCTAAGGAGTAATAATGACAAATCAGATTAACGGTATACAATTAGGAGCAAAACTGGGACAGAGTGCAGAACTTTTATACGGCAATCTTCCCGGGTATGATATTGGGGTTGACGGAGGTCAAACTTTACGATCTGATATGTATGCTAATAATCGTATAGCATTTGAAGATACTCAAAGCGATAAAATTGCACACCAGACACCAAAAGCTGCGGATGTAAATACAAAAAATAGTATTACTCCAACAACCGAAAAAGAAATAATGAATTTTTTAAAAGGCTTAGAAATTTATAACAGAACGTTTGTTTAATTTTGGCAATAAAATACCCTCTTTTAAATGAAGAGGGTATTTTTTATAACATCTACTATACACTAACTGCTGATTTTGTTTTTTCAATACAAGAAATAACTGTATTAACAACTGTTTCTTGTTCTTCTTTTGTTAATTCAGGGAACATAGGAAGTGAAATTACACATTCTGTGTTCTTTTCTGTGATCGGTAATGAACCTTTGCCCATTCCTAACCATGCATTAACTTTTTGGAAGTGTAAAGGAATTGGATAATATAACATTGCGCCGATTCCGGCTTCGCCTAACATTTTATGAACTTCGTCTCTGTTAGGGATTTTAACTGTATACTGGTGGTAAACACAATATGTATTATCTAACTCAGATGGAGTTTTTACATCTGAACATTTTGCAAATAATTCATTATAGTATGCAGCATGTTCACGTCTTAATTTATTCCATTCATCGATATATTTTGCTTTTACTCTTAATATAGCAGCCTGAATTTCATCTAAACGAGAGTTTACACCTAATTCATCATTGTGGTAGCGAACCATTGAACCATGGTTTCTCAAAGCAATTAAATGATCTCTTAATTCCTCTGAGTTTACTGTACAAAGTCCGCCATCTCCCATAGTACCTAAGTTTTTAGTAGGATAGAAACTGTAGCATCCGATATCACCGAACGTACCAACCATTTTCCCTTTGTATAAAGCACCGATAGCCTGGCAACAATCTTCAATAACTCTCAAATTGTGTCTGTGAGCAATATCCATAATCGCATCCATATCGCATGGCTGTCCATATAAATGAACAGGGATAATCGTTTTTGTTTTTGGAGTGATTGCTGCTTCAATTTTCTTAGGGTCAATATTAAATGTATTTTCATCAATATCAACGAATACAGGTTTTGCTCCAACCATGCCGATAGCTTCGGCAGTTGCAACAAATGTAAATGCTGTTGTTATAACTTCATCCCCGGCACCAATATTTAAAGCACGTAATGCAACATGTAATGCATCAGTTCCTGAGTTTAATGCTACTGTATATTTGCATCCGATATATGATGCCAATTCACTTTCTAATGCTTTAACGTTCGGTCCTAATATATAGCATCCGCTTCTCATTACTTCGCATACTGCTTTTTCGGCTTCTTCTCCGATTTGTGCATATTGACGTTTTGAATCAAAAATAGGTATCATTTTTTTTTCTCCTTTATAATCTTACACCAACTATCTGTTACTATTATATCATGTCGCAAAGCTCCCTTTATATAAACTTTACATCTAAAAAAGAGGGCTTTGTGAACCCTCTTTTTTTATTTCAATTCGATTTTTGTTCCCTCAGGAGTGTCTTTTAATATGATGCCTATATTATCAAGTGATATTCTTATTTTATCCGCAATATCCCAATTTTTCTCGGCTCTTGCTTGTTTACGTGTTTCAAGAATTTCATCCATAGACTTAAATTCTTTACTAAGTACTTCAGAGACTGTTTTAATTGCATTTTTAGTATCTTCTTCCGATAAGCCTGCTTTTTCAAAGGTAAAGCCAAGGGCTGTTCCTAATTTATACAAAATTGTGTATGCATCTTTTTCGTCTTTGTTTGCTCTTGTTGTCAAATCAAAAAGTACGGCTAAGGCTTTTGAAGTGTTTAAATCATCATCCATAGCTTCACAAAATTCTTTATATTCTTTCGTTTGAGTTATGTCCAAATCTTCGTTTATCGGAGCTTGTTTTGCGTTTGTCAAACGTCTTGCTCCTGCCTGAGCAGAGGTTAAAGCTTCATCAGAGAATTCAACAGGCATTCTGTAATGATTCGTTAGTATAAATAATCTAATTGTATTTGCATCGTATTTTTTTAATACGTCATCTATAGTTAAAAAATTTCCTAAAGATTTTGACATTTTTTCTTTATTAATTGTTACAAAGCCATTATGTAACCAGTAATTTACAAATTTGCAATCGTTTGCGCATTCAGATTGCGCTATTTCATTTTCGTGGTGAGGAAATATCAAATCTGCGCCGCCTGCGTGTATATCAATTGTTTTTCCAAGATATTTTCTGCTCATTGCAGAACATTCAATATGCCATCCCGGACGACCAACCCCCCAAGGTGAATTGTATCCGAATTTTTCGTCCTTTTTCCATAGTGCAAAATCAAGAGGATCTTCTTTTTGCTCTCCAACGGCAATTCTTGCGCCGCTTTCTAATTGGTCAATTGGTTGTCCTGAAAGGCTGCCGTATTTCCCGAATTTTTTGACTCTGAAATATACATCACCGTTTGATTCATAGGCATAATCTTTTGCAATTAAATCTTTGACCATAGAAATCATTTCTCCCAATGTTTTGGTTGCAAAAGGTTCAATATCAGGGGGTAAATTATTTAGTTTTTGCATAGAATTTGAAAACTGTTTATACCAATACTGAGATACTTCTTCAGGCGTTTTCCCTTCTTTTTCAGCTTTTTTAAGAATTTTGTCATCAACGTCCGTAACATTTCTGCAGTATGTTACATCATAACCTTTAAACTTTAAGTAT
>CACXDL010000088.1 GCA_902766395.1 uncultured bacterium | reverse complement strand
TTACATGGGGAGTTTGTAAAGGTAAAAATCTACACAAATAATTATATTTCACTTCCTGTTGTACCTCTAAATGCAGTTTTAGAGAATCAAGAAGGAAAGTATGTCTATAAACTCGACTCTGAAAACTGCCCAAATATAAGCTATATTGAGACTGACGGCCAGTATAAAAATTATTGGCTTGTCAGAAAAGGAGTAAAGGCCGGAGACATTATTGCAACTTCAGGCTTACAAAAAATTATTCCAAATAAAAGGGTTAATATTGTAAATGGGAAATAATATCGGTAATACCTTCATACATCGTCCAAAACTTGCTATTGTTATTTCTCTTGTAATAATATTAGCAGGAATTTTGTCATTAAAAAGTTTGCCACTTGAAGAATATCCTTCTATTACTCCTCCTCAGGTTATAGTTAGTGCAACATACTCCGGGGCAAGTTCAGATGTTGTAGAATCAACAGTAGCTGCGCCAATAGAATCACAATTAAACGGTGTTGAAAACATGATATATATGAGTTCTTCATCTCAAAACGGCTCATATAAACTGACACTATTTTTCGATGTCGATTCTGATCCGAACATGAATGTTATAAATGTTCAAAATGAATTGCAACTTGTAACCCCACGATTACCTGAAGAGGTTAAAAGGTATGGTTTAAGTGTTAAAAAGGCTACTGGTGGTGCAGGTCTGTTACTTATTTCAATTACATCACCCAACAACACTTATGACAATTTATTTATTTCTAATTACTCTGATATTTATATAGAAGACGAACTCGCAAGAATTAAGGGGGTAGGACAAATATCCGTATATGGTTCTTCTAATTATGCAATGAGAATCTGGTTAAATGCAGACAAAATGGCAAATTACAGCTTGTCAGTAAATGATATTAGTAATGCCATTCAGGAGCAAAATTCGCAATTTCCGGCCGGAGAATTAGGGGTAGAACCAATTGATGGGAAAAATGAAATAAAGTTGACAATGAAGACAAAGGGAAGATTAAAAGATCCAAAACAATTTGAAAATATAATAATAAAATCTCTTGAAAATGGTGCTCATATAAGACTAAAAGATGTTGCCAGAGTAGAATTAGGGGCTGAAAGTTACTCTCATTTTTCAAGAATAAGCAAAAAAAATGCCACAATTATATCAGTTAACCAACTTCCGGAAGCAAATGCAATTGATTTATCAAATAAGATAAAAGACAGAATTAAGGAATTAAGTAAAAAATTTCCCAAAGATATTATATATAAAATTCAGCATGATGAAACAGAATTTGTCAGAGAATCGATAAAAGAGGTTATTTGGGCTGTTATACTTTCTGTTATTCTTGTTTCCGGAGTTACTTACTTGTTTATAGGATCATTGAGAGCTTCATTTATACCTTTTTGTGCAATTCCTGTATCGCTTTTGGGAGTTTTTACGTTTATAAAACTCTTTGGGTTCTCAATTAATTTGCTAATATTGTTTGGATTAGTTCTTTCTGTTGGTTTGGTCGTTGATGATGCAATTGTAGTATTAGAAAATACGCAAAGACATATATCAGAGGGAAAAACATCTGAACTTGCAACAGGTCTTACAATGAAAGAAGTTTTTGGAGCTGTTGTTGCAACATCTCTTGTGCTTATGGCTGTTTTTGTGCCCGTTTCTATGTCGGCAGGCATAACAGGTAAAATGTTTAAACAATTTGCTATATGTATTGCCGCTTCTATAGGAATTTCTACAATTGTTGCGATTAGCTTATCTCCGGCATTGTGCACTATAATTTTAAAAGAAAATAAAACTAGTTCAAATACCACCATAAAACTATTCAACAGCTATTTTGAAAAATTAAAAATTATATATGTTGATATAGTAAAAAAAATTATTTTTGACCAAAAATTCTCTTTATCATTTCTTATAATTGCAATTATATCAGTAATTTGCTTATTTATTATTATTCCAAAAGGTTTTTTGCCACAGGAAGATAGAGGTGCAATATTTACACAATTACAACTTCCTGACGGTTCATCTGCTTCAAGAACGAATATTGCTTCAAAAGAGATAGAGGAAAAAATTCTTAATATTGAAGGAGTTGAAGATACAATTTCAATGGTTGGAATGAATGGTGAAAATACCGCGTTTATTGTTTCAAGCTTAAAACCCTGGTCGAAACGCAAAAATAAAAAGGAAAGCGCTCAAAGTATTATAAATACTATAAATAAAAATTTTTCTAATTATAGTAATGGTATTCTTGCAACATTTTCCCCTCCGGCAATTTCAGGTTTAGGCATGTTTGGTGGGTTTGAATATCAATTACTGGATAAAGGAGAAAGGAGCACGTCAAAGCTGTATTCTGAGGCACTTAAATTAATTTCTGAGGGAAAACAAAATTCAAAATTTTCAACTTTGTATACTTCTTATAGTGCAAATTTGCCGCAAATATTACTGGATATAAATGCTGAAAAAGCAAAATCTCAGAATGTATCAATAATGGAAATATATAATGCATTAGGGACGTACTTTGCACCTAAATATATAAATGATTTTAATAAGTATGGCAGGGTGTACAGGGTATATGTAGAAGGGGATTCAAATTACAGGACAAATCTCTCTGATATAGATAAAATATATGTTCGAAGTAATAATGGCAAGATGGTTCAATTAAGTACTTTACTAACAATAAAAAATACAGTTGGCCCATATGCAAGAACAAGATTTAATATGTATCCATCGATAACTATTAATGGAAATACAAATGGTAATATCAGTTCAGGTGAAGGCATAGCCGAAATGGAAAAATTGTCTGATAAAGTTCTTCCGTCTGATATGACATACGAGTGGTCAGGTACTGCATATCAAGAAAAAAGATCATCAGGTAAAACTGTTCCGATAATATTAATGTCACTGATATTTGTTTATTTATTTCTAGTCGGCTTGTATGAAAGCTGGTTTTTGCCTTTAGCTGTTTTATTAGTAGTACCGATTGCTATTTTTGGGGCATTATTTTGTCAGTATATTTTTGGATTATCATTAGATATTTATTCCTCAGTAGGACTTGTAATGCTAATTGGTTTAAGTTCAAAGCAAGCGATACTCATAGTCGAATTTGCAAAAGATGCGCATAAAAATGGACTAAGTATAGAAAACTCTGCATTAAGAGCATCGGAATTAAGATTTCGAGCAGTAATGATGACAAATGTATCATTTTTGTTGGGGTTACTCCCTTTGGTATTTGCAGGTGGTGCAGGAGCTGCATCCAGACATTCTGTCGGAGTTACAGTCTTTGGGGGGATGATGTTTGTATCTGCTATTGGAATATTGTTTATACCAGCCTATTACGTTATCTGTGAAAATTTAAAAATTTTCTTATCAAAAAAAGTACGAGGTTTATATGAAAAAAATAATTTATAGGATTATTGTTTTTTTACTCTTATTAGCACCTGCATATGGGGAAAATTTATGGAATCCCATAAACAACAGTGAATATCCGGATGATATAAAATTAGAGGACTATAAAGATACTCAAAAGAAAATAATCTCAGGGTCTGTAGTAAAAAACGTAGACATGAGTTTGGAAAATTGTATACAAATTGCTCTTGGAAACAATCCTGAAATTGCTTCAGCTATTGATGAAATCTTAATATCAGACTGTAAATTAAGACAAATATGGTCTAAATATTTTCCAACACTATCCTGGCAAACCGGCTGGTCACATATAAAACAGTTACAGCTTTCTGATGCGTTGAGATATAATTTGGAGTATGAATATTATATACTTGGCTCTATAAGCATTGATCAAATGCTTTATGACTTTGGAGTAACTCAAAACAAGGCAACTGTGCAAAGACTTACATATCAGGGAAGTAAAGAAACTCTTTGCGGGATTATAAATGATGTAGTCTACAGAACTAAAAATTCATATTATAAACTACAATACGCTTATGAGTCACTTACGGTGGCGCAAAACACAGTCGATAAGTATAAAGATTTCTATAACCAAGCAAAAGCTCTTTATCAAATTGGATTTAATCCAAAAGTTGATGTTACTATTGCTTTAGCAAATTTAAGCAGTGCAAAAATTGAACTGATAAAGGCCCAAAATTTAGTAAATACGTCTATTGTAGAGCTCAATAATGTTATGGGTGTTCCAAATATAACAAAGTATAAAATAAACGAAAAACTTGAGTATTTACCCATTAATATAACTTTTGAAAAAGCAATTGAAATTGCAAATAACTACAGACCTGAGTTAAAATTAGCACAAATCAACACTGAAAAAGCCCTTCAAACTTATAAGCTTGCTAAAAAGTCATTTTATCCTGTAATTGATACAAAACTTCAGTACCAAAGAGGTGGTCGACATTGGAATTCCAATGATGGGTGGAGCGTTGGTGTATACGCAAATTTTTATAATATAAACGGTATAGAAATCAACAATAAAATTAAGGAAGCAAAGTATAGATATGACAAAGAGTTGGCAAATACAAAGAAAATTCAAAATAATGCCTATTTAGAAATACAAAAGTCGTTTTTAAAATTAATTGAAAAAAAGAATCAAATTCCTGTATCTGAGATACAAATAAAACAAGCAAAAGAAAATTTTGATTTATCAAAGGGCAGATACAGAGTCGGTGAAGCCTCTCCGATTGAAATGAGAGAAGCAGAAAACACTCTCAGAAATTCACAATTAACATATTACAAATCAATATACGAATATAATTCTACTGTTGCAGAATTAGAAAAAGTAATTGGTCAGAACATAGCTAAAAATCCTGATTTTTACGGTAGTCAAAAATAGTTAAAATTTCTTAACAATTAATCTTTAAAAAAAGCAATTTTTTAAACTTTATTTACTTTATATATATGTAAGATATAAGAGAGAAGAGAGACTATGATTTCAAACAGTAAAAAATTTGGGACTTTAGTTAAACCAACAAAACATACAAGGGTTTCTAAAGAATTTAAATATTTAGATCACAAGGATCGTCAAATGCGCTTCAACAATGCTCAGGATCCAATTTATTACATTTTTGATTGTATTGAAAACAGACCTGTAACAACATTGGCAAAAGAATTTGTAAAAGATTCATTTTTTGAAGCAGTAACATTCATTTCACAAGTTGTTGGATAATCAATAGGATATAAAAGAAAAAGGATAGGACAAATATAAGCGGCAATCGCCGCTTTTTTATTTAAAACAAAATTGTCTGTGGGTATATTTCCTCAACCATAGACACCCATTCACTTATATCAAAAAATCCAATAGAAAATTCTGCAGTATTCTTACCTAATTGTTGTGCATCCGGAACTTCAAGCGGAGGACCTGCAGGGGTTGTTCTTGCAGGGTTTTTAGGGTTAGAAATAATACCGATACTTCTTAGCAAAGTTATAGATAATGTATTTTTGTATACGCTGTACTCCTGAAGTCCTTTTGTAATTATGCCAAAACCCTGGCTCCACGCAAATCGCTGCATAGGAGCAATATTATAAAAAACTTCTTTCCCCTTTTGTTTTGGCATATTTTGTCTTATATCATAATCAGGATTAAATTTCCTCGATATAAGCATATTTAAATCTTCTGAGTAAACATCCTTAACAGGGTTGCAAAGATTGAATTTTATCTGCAATAGCTTATCCTTATAAGTATTAACCCAATTGATTTTAAAATTAAGAAGTTTTGAATGCTTATTTAAAAATACATCTACATAGAAAAAAGAGGTTTCAATCCTTATTGCTTTTCTCAATGGACCATCCATTATTGTCCTTGCAGATAGAATTTTAGCAGAATCCCCCCTGTCATTTACATCCGGTGAAAAATTGTATGTATCACCTAAATCTTTATATCTGACAAATTCGATAAAATTTGAAAATTTTTTGCCGTTTGAGTATAAATTTATTTCTCCGTTATCAACTTCAATGCTAATATCAGAGTTTTTAAGAATATTCCCTGATACATTCAGGTTTGATGTTTTGTTAGAAGGGTTAAACTCTTTAAGGACCGTATATATATTTGTATAATCTTCTGTAACAGGAATTTTATATGTATCTGAAAGAAGTATTGGTGAAAAACCTTTTTCTTTTGTAATAATTTGTTCATCTTTTTCAGGTTTTAATGTTGTCTTCTCAAGAATTTTATACTTTTCCGGAAAACTAAAAGACACAGCAAAATTTTTATTTTGTGAAAATTTCACTTCATCTATAATTGTTTTTGCAATTTGTAAAACTTTATTATATCTAATCTCACATTCTTTATGCACATCATCAGTAGAGCAGCCACATATACTGTCATGAGCCTGGTTCATTAATAGCAACTTATAAGCATAATCTATTGCATTAGAATAATTATTCCCAAAATTATATTGAACCTTGTTTGCAAGATCAAGCAAATACGAGCATTCTGTATTTAACTGTTTTAATCTGATACGAGCTGAATATGAGCCCGGAAGAATAAATGTTTTACCATTATTTCTGAGTTCCTCATTACAAGATTTTGTAAATTTTACTTTTTCAATATATTCAAACAAAGAACCAAGCCTGATCTCGTAATCTTCAAGATTTTGATTAATTTTTTCTATTTGTTCTTTAATATCACATGGGACATTAAGGTGATCAGCACCTATTGGCAACAATAAAACATCAGAGGATTTTTCAGCAATTAAGTCTAACTCTTTTCTCAAAAATTCAGTCTTTTGCTCTACAGATTTGCTACTGGCAAAGATATCATTAAAATACCCTCTGATTAGGTTAATTGTGTTGACTCCATCATAGACAAACTCAGAAGGCAAGTCTCCAACACCACGCCATACAACAGCGTGATGAATATTATATTCTCTTAAAATTGAAAATATATTTTGACTATGGCCAAAAGTATCAGCAAAATATCCGATAAAATCTTCACAACCAAATGCTCTGGCTATTTTAAGGCCAATTTCGAGATTTTTTCTAAAACAAATACCGTCTGTCAAATATTCATCAACAAGGCAATAAAACGGTCCTATATATAGCTTTCGCTGCTTGATTAGATCGCGAACTAATTGCTCTTTTTCCGGTCTTATTTCCAAATAATCAAGTAGCGCAACAATTTGACCGTCAAAATAGAATGAAGGTATCAGATCATTTTGAAGCATATTTAACACATTATCAAAGACTCTTATCAAACGAAGTCTGAATACTTCAAATTCTCTGTACCATTCTCTATCCCAATGCGAATGTATATATGCAATTACTTCTTTTTTCTTTTTTTGTTTGTTATTAAAGAGCATTATATAAACATACTACCACTGAATATCCCATAAGGCTAATTGTTAACAACATAAAATATAAATATTCTGTATTTACAGGAGAAAATTATGAATAAATTATTATTTGGTTTATTAATTTTAAGTTTACTTTCTTTATCTGCACATAGTCAAAATTATTATGATGCCCAAGATTATTATTCTGATGAGGAATATTATATGAGCAATAATGACTGTTATTGTGCTCCAAAGAATACAAGCATCTGGACAAAAATTAAAGATTCGTTCTTAGGTCAACCTACAGGTTATACTCCTCCTATTGTGCCTTCTCAATATATTAATAATTTTGGACCTTCGTATATGCAGGGTTTTTATGGTTCAAACGGGTGGAATAACCACAATATATATAATCCTATATATAGTGGTGCAGGTGTAAATATTATGAATTAATATTAAAAAAATATAAAAATAGATAAAGTTTTTAATTTTATGATACCATATATAATGTAGTTATATTATGGAGAGATTTTTATGTGCGGTATTGTAGGATATGTTGGAACAAATCCCGTATTAGATATATTATTAGATGGACTTGAACAGTTAGAATACAGAGGGTATGATTCTTCTGGAGTTGCCATTAAAACAGAATCGGCTATTAATGTTTATAAAGCGGTAGGGAAATTAAAGAATTTAAGAGAAGCTTTAAAACCTTATATTAGCGATATTTCAGCATCAACAATCGGAATTGGACATATAAGATGGGCTACTCATGGAGCTCCAACTATTGTAAATGCGCATCCTCATACTTGTAATTGCGGTAACTTAGTTGTTGTTCACAATGGTATTATTGAAAACTATAAAGAATTAAAATTAAAACTTGAAAAGCAAGGCTGTGTCTTTCGCTCTCAAACAGATACAGAAACGGTTGCACATTTAGTTGCTCAAAAATACGCACAAACAAAGGATTTAACAAAAGCGGTTCATCTTGCTACAAAAGAAATTGAAGGAGCTTATGCTCTTGAAATTATGCATAATGACGAACCTAATAAACTCGTTATAACAAAAAGAAATGCTCCGTTGATTATCGGTGTTTCTGAAGATGGGTATTATGCTGCATCTGATATTCCTGCGTTTATCAAACATACTAATAAGGCCATATACTTGTCAGATAATCAAGTTGCAACAATTACACCAGATTCTCTAAAAATCGAAGATATAAACGGTTGTGAAATAAGTCCTAAAGTTGAGCAATTACCTTGGGAGCCTGTTGCATTAAGTAAAATGGGCTACAAACACTATATGCTAAAAGAAATTCATGAGCAGCCGGATGTTATAAGAAATATTTTAGTAGGGAAATTGCATACTTCTGATTCTCCAATTGAGTTAAACGAAGTAAAGTTAACTAAGGAAACATTAAAAAATCTAAACAGAATTCAGGTAATTGCCTGTGGGACATCATTACATGCCGCTATGGTCGGAAAATATTTGATTGAGGATTTTTGTGGCATTCCGGTTGATGTAGAGGCTTCTAGTGAATACATATACAGAAAAACTGTAACCGATGAGCACACACTTGTAATTGGGGTTTCACAATCCGGAGAAACTGCAGATACACTGACGGCTATAAAACAAGCTAAAGCCCGCGGATCTCATATTTTAATTATTACAAACAGGCCTGACAGCGCTATGGCAAGGGAAGCTGATAGTTTGCTTTCTGTAAATGCAGGCATAGAAGTTTCTGTTGCCGCAACAAAATCATACATCGCACAGCTTACTTCTTTTTATTTACTGGCATTATATATGGCAGAAATTAAAGGGACAGTCGAAAGTGATAAGTTAAAACATATAAAATCTGAAATGCTTTCTTTGCCTCAAAAAATTGAACAAATATTGTCATCAAAATCTGAAATTCAGGCTTGTGCAAGGAAGTACTCAGGAACAAAAGATTTTATTTATATTGCAAGAGGTTTAAATTATCCTACGGCATTAGAAGGAGCCTTAAAATTAAAAGAAATAAGCTATATAAATGCAACCGGCTATCCGGCAGGAGAGCTTAAACACGGTCCTATTGCTATGTTAGATGAAACAATGCCTGTTTTATCGATATTAATGAACGGATCAGTTTATGAAAAAATTCTTTCAAATAGTGAAGAAGCAAAAGCTAGAAATGCTCGAATGATAGCCCTAACCAATTCTTCAAACGATAAACTAAAAGACTTATTTGACTACATTATAAAGGTTCCTGATGTTGATGAAACATTATCCCCAATCATCGCAATAATACCTCTACAGTTAATTGCTTATTATATTGCAGAATTTTTGGGAAAAGATGTTGATCAGCCAAGAAATCTTGCAAAATCGGTAACGGTAGAATAATGAATAAAATACTGTCAGATGTTTATTTGATGAAAAAAAATATAAATATTGATACAGCCCAAATAGAAAAAGAATTACATCAAAAATTCGGCGACGTTATTAGATGGGCTATTATAGAATGCACTGATAATGATATTAAAATCAGCGTTTCTTATAGATGCAACGCATAAATATTTTTGAAATTATTCATCACTTGAAATTATATGAGCACCTTGCTCTTCAATATTTAACGTTCTTAAATCACATTTTATATTTTGGTCTGCCCAGGTATCTCTTATAATATTTTTAATTTTATCTAAATCATTTTTTTGTGAAATTACCAGTATAGATGATCCGGCACCGGATATGACGCAACCTAAGACACTATCAATATGCTTTAAGTTGTCCATAATTTTATCAAGCCCCTGTATAAGTTTCATTCTGTATGGTTGATGCAGTTTATCTCTTAATGCCAGTTTCATTAGTTCTGCATCTTTATTATTAATTGCATCCATAAACATCGCCATTCTTTGAAGATTATAGACTGCGTCTTTCATAGGCACTTCTTTAGGCAAAACTGAACGCGCAATATCTGTTGATAGCTCAAAATCTGGAATACAAACTGTTACATGCCATTCAGAAGGCCAGTTTAATTTTCTATAAACCACAGTTCCATCTTCCTCTTGAGAAGAAATAACCAAACCTCCGACAATTGCAGGAGTAATATTATCAGGATGACCTTCCAATTCACTTGCAATTGACAGTAATGCGGCCTCATCTGCCGGCTTTCCTAATAATTCATTTGCCGCAACAAGCGCACCTACAATAACAGATGCACTGCTACCTAACCCGCGAGTCAAGGGAATACTCGATTTTATGTTAATTTTCAATTCACTTGGAGATTGCCCTATTGAATTATATAACAGCTGGACTGCTTTATATACAATACTATTTTCATCCAGTGGAATGTGTTCCAATGACAATTCATCAATTGCTGAAGTTTCAGGTATAACATTTATTTCTATTCCTGTGCCGGGAAGAACTGTTTCTTCTATTGTAATGATATTATATATGGGTAATGCCATCCCTAGACAATCAAATCCGGGGCCGATATTAGCCGTTGTAGCCGGCACTTTTACACTTATTTTCATATCTTTCCTACTCTTTAAGATAATTATATCAAAAACATAAAAAAGTTTTATAACAAAATATAACATATTTTACACATAATAAAAATTGGGCTAAAATGGTTGTTATGAGCGGATTTAACCCATATTACACGTCAGATGGCTCTGTTGGGCTGTATAACGAGGATGTTGATGATATATATCATAGTGCACAAGGAGCGCTGACAGAGGCATACGAAAAATTTATATATCCTTCAAATATTCTGGATCTAGCCTTAAAGGACTCTGCAAAAATCTTGGATATTTGTTTTGGAATCGGATATAATACAAAATCTTTTTTAAATTCGGTTTTAAAAATTAAAAAATTTGATAAAAAATTTTTAAAAAATATTTCAGTGTATAAATATGGTATCGATACGATATATACCAATAACAAATTGCACGGTGTTTTTAAATTTTTCCCAGAAAAGATTAAATATTGTACCGAAAAGATATATACCCATAATATTTTTAATAAAATATATATAAAGGCTATAGATATTGATAAAAATTTAGCATTGTTATCTCCTTTTATAAAAACAGGAAAAAAGAATTTTGATAATAAAGACTTTCCTTTCTACAAAAAGATAAGTAAGTATCTTGCAAAAACGACAACACCAAAACAAAAGATTAATAATCTGATAAATTATCTGCTATTTTATAAAATATATTCAAATAATAAGGAACATTTAAATAATAACAAGCTTATTTCAATATTAAATAATAAAGAATATGAACTATATTTTGATAAGAATATAATAAGGCTATTTAAAGCCTTATTAAAAGAGGTGAGTATAAATCCTAACAAACATACAATAAATTCCTTTTTACATAATATATATTATAAGTATGTATCTAAAGGTTATAAAAACGACCTTGAACACTATAATTTGCAGGATATCGAATTTGATCTTAAAATATCAGATGCGAGAACAGAATTATTAAAAGATAAAAATATGTATGATTTAATATTTCTTGATGCTTTTTCTCCCAATAAATGCCCATGTTTGTGGACTTATGATTTTTTTAAAGAGTTATATAACCATCTTGATGATGACGGCATGATTTTGACATATACAACTTCTGCAGCTGTTAGATCTGCAATGTTAGAATCCGGTTTTTATATTGGTAACTCTTATAATAAAAGACATAAGCAGAACTGTGGAACAATTGCAGTTAAAAATCAAAAGTTGATAAAACATCCCCTTTCAGAATTCGATTTAGGGCTATTAAAAACCAAGGCGGGTATATTTTATCGTGATAAAGATTTAACAGCCCAAAATGAGGCTATTATCACTCAAAGAAATTTAGAGGTAAATACATCAAACAAGATGTCCAGCTCCAGATATATTAATAATAAAAAGAATCATTAAACTTTTGCCTTTACTTAATAAATAAGATTATAATTTTAATATGGACATAAACTATGATGTTTTAATAATTGGAGGAGGAACAGCAGGTTGTG
>CACXDL010000087.1 GCA_902766395.1 uncultured bacterium | reverse complement strand
GTTCTTGAAATTGGTGATGGTGTTCACGAAGTATTATCAACTTCAGGGGATACTCACTTAGGTGGTGACGATTTTGACCAAAAAGTGATGGATTGGATTTGTGAAGAATTCAAAAAACAAGAAGGTATTGATTTAACAGCTGACAGACAAGCTATGCAACGTGTTAAGGAAGCTGCAGAAAAAGCTAAATGCGAATTGTCTTCAGTATTTGAAACAAATATAAACTTACCATTCATTACAGCTGATGCAAACGGTCCTAAACACTTGGATTTGAATTTGACAAGAGCAAAATTTGAAGAATTATCTTACGATTTGTTAGAAAGATGTAAGAAACCTGTAGAACAAGCTATTTCTGATGCAGGAATTTCTAAATCAGATATTAACGAAGTTGTATTAGTTGGTGGTTCTTCAAGAATTCCGGCAGTTCAAAAATTGGTTAAAGATTACACAGGTAAAGAACCTAATCAATCAGTAAACCCGGATGAAGTAGTTGCCGTTGGTGCTGCTGTTCAAGCTGGTGTACTGGCAGGAGAAGTTAAAGACATCGTATTGTTAGATGTTACTCCGTTGACATTGGGTATTGAAACATTGGGCGGCGTTATGACTCCGTTAGTTCCTAGAAACACTACAATCCCTGTTTCAAAATCTCAAGTATTCTCAACTGCTGAAAACAACCAAACAGCTGTTGATATTCAGGTTCTTCAGGGAGAAAGACCAATGGCCAGAGATAATAAATCATTGGGTATGTTCAGACTTGAAGGTATTGCTCCTGCAATGCGTGGTATTCCTCAAATCGAAGTTACATTTGATATCGATGCTAACGGTATAGTTAATGTTTCAGCTAAAGATAAAGCAACAAATAAAGAACAAAAAATTACTATTACAAATTCTTCTAACCTTTCTGAACAAGATATTGACAGAATGGTTAAAGAAGCTGAAGCAAACGCAGCAGATGATAAAAAGAAAAAAGAAGAAGCAGAAATTAAAAACAATGCATCTTCAATGGTTGCATCTGCAGAACGTGTAATGAAAGATTTTGAAGGTAAAATTGATGCAGCTGATAAATCTAAATTAGAAGAACAAAAAACCGCTTTAGAAAATGCGTTAAAAGAAAATAAATCAACAGAAGAATTAAAGAAATTATCTGATGAATTGCAGCAAACAATGTTTGCTATTTCTCAAAAAGCATATGAAGCTGTTCAAAAAGAAGGGCAAACTGCACAGAGTGAAAATGCTCAAACTGATTCAAATACATCGGATTCATCTTCTTCAAATAATGACGATGATGTTATTGATGCAGAATATACAAAAGAATAATTTGTATATTTGAATATATTTAAAAAGAGAGAAATTTTATTTCTCTCTTTTTTAGCATTTTTTTTTGAGTATAATACTTAATATATTTAGGGAAAAATAATGAGTTTAAGTATATCAAAAGTAACAAAATTTACCTCAAAAATTGTTCCGTCAGATGTAAGGTCAACAACTACAAAGCTGACAGGAGCGATGAGAAGCGGTTACCGGATTGGTAAACGTTGTAATAGTATGCATAAGAGAAACTTATTTCAATCAACAACGACATCTGCAAAATCTGTTACCAAAGAATTGAGAAAACTTAAATTTACAAAAGAAGAAATGCCTGCTCTAATTGCATCCATCACTTCTTTAGTTCCGATTCCGTCTCCCGTTCCGATAACTCCTATTGTATATGGTATAGGCAAAATCATTGCTAAAATAGTAAAATAAAAAAGACTCAATTATGAGTCTTTTTTAATAATTTCCTTTTTTTCCTAAATTTCTATTCCTTGATTTCCAACGAGCATTACGCTATAAAATTTGTTCCGAATCTGTTTGCTCCGTGAAAGAAAGATTGCCTCATCATTTCTGATAATGTTTTCTTTACAAGCTTTTTATTATTTAAATCCGTTTCTTTAATTGCAGTAGATGTCTCTTTATACATATTTGTAACTGCATCAGAAAATAACAGCACTGTAGCCATTTTTATATCCTCTCTTCTCTTTTAAAATCTTTTCTTTATTATCTCTTACATATATATAAAAACTTCCCTTAAAAAAATATTGACTTTTTATATTCAATTTATATAAATTCTGTTACATATCTTTACAAACAACAAAAAATGTTAAAGTTAGCAGTCTGTAGTACCGATTACATGAATAAGAAAAGTTTTGAAAGGAAATATTCAATGGGATTATCATCCAACGCAAGATTATTAACGATAACTGCCAGATTGACCTCTAATGAATATGAGTCTCAACAGATTTCTAATGCAAAAATGAGACTTGCTACTCAGGCTCAGCAGGCTAGTGATGATTATATTGTCGCATTGAATACTCCTCAATATTCTTTTGTTTCTTATGATTCAACAGGAAATCCAATTCAAACAGCGCTTACTCCAGCTGTGTTATCTCAATATGGAGATTCTAAAAATCAATATCTTCTTACAAATTCTGCAGGAAAGGCTCTTGTATCATCAGAAGATGCAAAAAATTTCGAAAAATCAGCATCATTGCAGGATTTCTTAAAATGTTACGGTCTGGAAGCTGAATATAAAACAGATAATTTGAAAATATACTATGATGCCCTTATAGAGGATATAGATGTTGATGGTTCTTGCAAGTCATGGAATGAAGCTTTAAATGTTATAAAAAATAATAATTTGGCTGACAATGCTCCATTATCACAAGCTACTTGGTCTAATGATAAACACAAGCCGTATATTGATGCGGAAAATGAAGAAATTTTAGACGGCCCTCAGGGTTTGTATGAATCTGCATTACTTAGCTATAATTATTTAATTTCATTGGTAAATGATGGAGAAGATGTTTCTTCCGTAGATTTAGATTATGCAAGAGAATGTTTAAATTCTATCAGACAAGTTGCCGTTGATCATGTTTCTTATGATTCCTGGTTAGAGTCAAAAGTCAGAGATCTTAAAGAAAGTACACAAGGTAGTATAGAAAATATGAAAAATGCTGCAGGCAACATGGGAACATCCTTTACTGAAATCATGTCTTTTATAGATGATAATAATTTAACATCAGCTGAAAAAACTCCGGATGCTATTGAAAGATATTTTTATGAAAGTTTATTAAAATTGTCAAATTTTATTCCGACTGATGTTAGCGATAAAGGCATTGTTACTTTACCGACAATAAATGAGGATAATACAGAAACATACGGAAAGTTGGCTTTTTCTGCAAGATATGGTTCTTCTCCTGATGAACTGTTCTCTTTATTGATAACAAAAGATACCTTTAATGCTTTTGGTCTAGAAGAATATTTGAATAACATTGGTAAGGAAGATTTAGCACTTAAGGTGAGAAATTTTTTAGATGATATAAAAGAGTTTTATTCTGCAAAAGATCAAGTAAAAAAATATGATTCACTAGATGAAGAAAAGATTCAAGGCCTTTTTGGTTTGAGTCTTGTTAAACTTAGAGAAGCATATGTTAATTTGCAAAGTTTCAGAGACAATTTAGCTAAATATAATGCAGAATTAGAAACAATCGGTATTGATGCAAAAGATGCATATTTTTATAAAGATGCGACAAAGGCTCAGTGGTATACAAATTTGTGGTATAAACTGAACGGTGCTTCTACATTCAAAAATCCTGATGCACAGAATAAATATTCTGTTTTGGATCCAAAATTGATGACAAGTTCAACATGGATAACTAATGCAATAAAACAAGGTGTTATAAATATTGAAGTTGCAAATGCTACAAATTCAGGAAAAACTATATCAGATACGAATAATCCGATACTGTTTAATTTAAATGGTATTACCTGGACATCAAAAATTTTCTCATCTTGCTCTGATATTGTTCAAGGTGATAATGATCAGGCAATTGCAAAAGCAGAAGCTGAATACAAAAGAAAAACCGCAGAAATTACTGCAAAAGACGAAAAATATCAAAGAAAAATCAGTTTACTTGATTCAGAACACAACGCACTACAACAAGAATATGAATCCGTAAAAAATGCAATGTCTAAAAATATAGAAAGATCATTCAAAGCATTCCAAGGATAATGTTGGAATTATAAAAGACTTATTTTCCCCTAATTATTTTCCCTCTACGATTCATTTTGTAGAGGTTTTTATTTTATATTTTATACAAGTCCTTCTTTTAGTGCTTTTACCGCAACCTGAGTCCTGTCATCAACAAGAAGTTTTTGGATAATATTACAAACATGGGCTTTCGCAGTATGAGCTGAAATCGTAAGTTCTTCCGCAATTTCATTATTGGATTTCCCGTCTACAATTAGTTTTAACACTTCGTATTCTCTTTGTGTAAGATCTGCGTGTTCTTTTCTGAACATTGCTCTTGAGATGTGTCTTTGCGGAATTATTCTTTTACCTTTTTCTCTCAAAATTGGTACAGCCATTGGGTCAATCCACATTGCTCCTTGCTGGACTGTTTTAATAATCATTTTTAATATATCTGTATTTATGTCTTTCATAACATATGCTCTTGCCCCTGCTTCAAGCGAATCCATAACTTCTTCCTCGCTAAGATGTGAAGTGAGAATAATAACTTTGGCATTTGTATTAAGTTCAAGAATTTTTTTTACGGCTTCAATCCCTGTAATGTCTGGCAGACCAATGTCCATAAGCGTTACATCAGGGTGTGTTGTTCTGAATTTTTCAATAGCTTCTTTACCTGTTTGGGCCTCTGAAGTTACTGTTAAGCCGTCTTGTTCTTCAAATAATGATTTAAGTCCAACTCTCATGAGTTTGTGGTCTTCAACCAATAATAATTTAATATCAGAATTATCCATAAATTTGCCTCCATTTACAATATTATGGAAAAATCAATATTAAAACCCCAACCATCTTTTGACCTGTAATAAAACTATTATTTTAGTTTGTTTTTTTTTAATTTTTATTTGAGTGTTAATTTTAATAAAAATTTAATAGTTAAAAGTCTCTTTTTGTTATATCCTAGAATATAGAAATATGAGGTAAAATGAAAACTGACAGATATCCGATAGTTATTGCCGGTAGTGGAATTTCAGGTTTGTATTGTGCTTTAAAAATTGCTCAAAATGTTGATTCTGAAAACCCAGTTCTTGTGGTTACTAAATCTGCTTTGGGTGAAAGTAATTCATATTATGCTCAAGGTGGGATGGTTGCTGTTTTAGATTCAAATAAAAATGATTCTGTTGCTTCACACGTAGGGGATACTGTGGTTGCGGGAGCCGGATTGAGCGATAAAAAAATCGTGGAATATATAAGTGAAAATTCAAATGAGGTTGTAAATGATTTATTAGACTTTGGGGTTGAATTTGATACTGATATAAATGGTAATTTTATTTTAACAAAAGAAGCCGCTCACAGTGTACGCAGAATTTTGCATTCAGATGGTGATGCAACAGGCCGTAAGATGGAAATGGCATTAATTAATTCAGTAAAAAACAATAAAAAAATAAATGTTTTAGAGGACACAAATGTAGTTGACTTGATTGTTGAAGACGGAGAATGCAGGGGTTTAATTGTATTTGATGGAAAAGAGTACAAAAATATTATTTCAAATGTTGTAATTTTGGCAACCGGTGGTCTAGGACAATTATATAAATACACAACAAATCCTGCAGGTGCGACAGGTGACGGTTTGGCTTTAGCATATCGTGCCGGAGCAGTTTTGCGGGATATGGAATTTGTGCAGTTTCACCCTACAGCATTAGCTATTGATGATTCCGAAAATATTAACAGGTTTCTGATAAGTGAAGCTGTAAGAGGAGAAGGTGCAAAATTATATGATAAAAACGGTTATGAGTATATGCAAGAGTACGATTCCCGCAGAGAACTGGCTCCAAGAGATATTGTTGCAAGAGCAAATTTTGTTCAAATGAAAAAAACAGATTCAGAGTGTGTTTTTTTAGACGCATCTAAATTGGCAGATCCTGTAAAAAGATTCCCTACAATATCTAAAAAATGTGCAGAATTTGGCATTGATATTTCAAAAGATTTAATTCCTGTTGCACCTGCTGCTCACTATTTTATGGGTGGGGTAAAGACTGATTTAAACGGAGAAACATCTGTTAAAAATCTGTATGCAATAGGAGAAGTCGCATCTACAGGATTGCATGGTGCAAACCGATTAGCAAGTAATTCTTTATTAGAGTGCGTTGTGTGTGCTTATAATACGGCTAAATATCTAAAAAATAAAATGCTTACTGTCCCGAAGATAAAATCTGAAAAATTGTATAATCACGATACTAAAGATAACAAATCAGATAAAATTAATGTTTTGGAATTTAAGACAAAATTAAAAAATGTAATGTGGCAAAATGTCGGAATTTTCAGAAGTGAAAAGTCTTTATGTCAGGCACTTGATGATGTTGAGCAAATTGAAAAAGAATTTAATAAAACAGGTTCTTGTGCTAGTATTGATGAATACGAACTACGTAATATGCTTATAACTTCGAAACTTGTAATTAAATCAGCGCTACATAGAAAAGAGTCAAGAGGAGCGCATTACAGAACAGATTATTTACAAACAGATGAAATAGCAAAACATAGTGAGATATCAAAAGAAAAAGGAGAAATATATTTTGTTGACTAGTTTTTATGTTGAAGAACATGTTAAAAAAGCATTGCAGGAAGATATTGGTTTTGGCGATGTTACCACAGAAAGTATTCTTAGTGAAGATAAAATTTTTGAAGCAAAATTAACATCAAGAGTGGATGGTGTTGTATGCGGTTTGGAAGTTTTTAAAACGGTA
The DNA here is from genome assembly GCA_902766395.1 of uncultured bacterium. Classification (GTDB taxonomy): domain Bacteria; phylum Cyanobacteriota; class Vampirovibrionia; order Gastranaerophilales; family Gastranaerophilaceae; genus Zag111. Next base: position 7,269 of record CACXDL010000087.1, on the reverse strand, counting down.
TATAAAGTTTTATCTGATAAGATTGAAATAAAATTATTATTTAAAGATGGGGACAAAATAAAAAAAGGAGATGTTCTTGCAACTTTAAAAGGCCCCGGGAAGTATCTGTTATTGGGTGAAAGAGTTTCTCTGAATTATATACAACGTATGAGTGGAATAGCTACAGAAACAAGAAAATACCAAGATGCGATAGGGGATTTGCCTTGTAAAATCGTTGACACAAGGAAAACCACTCCAAATTTCAGGGCATTTGAAAAATATTCCGTAAAATGTGGTGGTGGAGCTTTGCACAGGTTTAATTTGTCTGATTGTGCAATGATTAAAGATAATCATATTCAGGTTGCCGGAGGGGTTACCAATGCTGTTAATATGGTTAAAGCAAATCTTTCTCACGCACATAAGATTGAACTTGAATGTGACACATTAGAACAGGTTAAAGAAGCCTTGCCTCTTGGAGTAGATATTATAATGCTTGATAATATGTCGTTAGACCAAATGAAAGAAGCTGTGAATTTAATTAACCACAAGGCAATAGTTGAAGCTAGCGGCAATGTGAATTTATCTACCGTCAGACAAATTGCAGAGTGTGGTGTTGATATTATATCTTCCAGTGCAATCGTTGCAAAGGCTCCGGCTCTTGATTTAGGGTTAGATATGTAATAATTGTATATTTTTATAACTAAAATAAAAAGCGGATTTCATATTATGAAGTCCGCTTTTATTTTGGAATTAAGATATTAATTTTCTTCTTCAGTTTCGTTTAATAAACTTGTTTGTTGAATTTCTTCCTCCGGAGCATTACTCTCTTCTTTATAATCTGATTCTTTTTCATCAGGATTTAAGATTTTGTTTACGGATACTACGCTATCTCCATCATTCAGATTTTGAGCCCTTACCCCGGTTGCCGGTCTTCCCTGTTGAGATATAGAACCTGCATTTATACGAGTTACAACACCGTTTGCAGTAACAAGCATAATATCATCAGAATCTTCAACTATAGTCAATGCAACAAGTCTTGAAGATGATGTCTTAAATTTAGTTGCAATTAAACCAATACCTCCTCTGTTTTGAGTTCTGAATTCTGATAATTTTGTTCGTTTACCGAAGCCGTCAGAAGTTACAACTAATAAATCAGCGTCGTAATCTCTTGGAACTATGTCGCAACCGACAATTTCATCTCCGGAACGTAATTTCATTGAAATTACACCTTTTGCACTTCTTCCCAAAGGTCTTAAATCCTGAATTGGGAATCTAATTGCCATACCACAAGATGTACCTATGATAATTTCATCTTTTGATGTTGCAAGTTTTACCCAATTCAAACTGTCACCTTCATCAAGACCAATTGCGATAATACCGTTACGTCTGATATTTGAGAAATTATCCAGACTTATTCTTTTAATGTTGCCTTTTTGGGTAAGCATAATCAAATCGAGTTCTTTTGAGAATGTACTTACCGGAACAACAGCAGTAATTTTTTCACCTTGTTCAATTGGTAACACGTTTATTATAGGTAATCCCTTGGACTGTCTTCCACCTTCTGGGAAATCGTATACATTCAGACTGTACACAGTACCTTTAGATGAGAAGAACAATACTTTATCGTGCATCATTGCAGTAAAGAAGTGTTGAATATCATCATCTTCTTTTGTTTTTATACCCGATTTACCACGAGTTGCACGATTTTGTCTTTCAAATGTATCAAGAGGAATACGCTTTAAATATCCCTGATGAGTAATAAATACGGCCATTGGAGTGTTTGGTGTCAAATCTTCGATGGTAACTTCGCCTTTTTCAGGAACGATTTGAGTTTTTCTTTCATCTCCGTATTTTTCTTTGTCTTCTAAAAGTTCGGTTTTAATAATATCTAAAATCTTTTGACGGCTTGCTAAAATAGATTCATATTCATCAATTTTCTTCAACAATTCATCATATTCAGCTTTGACTTTATCTTGTTCTAAGCCGGTCAAACGTCTTAATTGCATTTCTAAAATAGCGTTTGCCTGATCTACATCAAGACCAAATCTGCTCATCAAACCTTCACGAGCCAAATCCGTTGTTTTTGATTTTTTAATAAGATCTATTACTTCGTCAATTGAACCTAATGCAATCATCAAGCCTGCTAAAATATGAGCTCTTACTTTAGCTTTTTTCAGGTAGAAAATAGTTCTGCGTGTAACTATTTCAATTCTGTGTTCAACGAATTCAGAAAGTACCTGATGTAAGTTCATCAATCTTGGTTGTTGTCCGCAAAGAGCAACCATATTAACCCCAAAAGTTGTTTCTAATTGAGTAAATTTGTATAAATTATTACGAACAACATCCGGTTTTGCATCGCGTTTCAATTCGATAACAATTCTCATACCTTCTCGGTCGGATTCATCCCTGATTTCAGAAATTCCGTTAATTTTTTGATCTTTAACGAGGTCTGCAATTTTTTCAATAAGCATTGCTTTGTTAACCTGATAAGGAATTTCTGTTATGACAATAGCAGTACGAGATTGTCTTCCCGCTCCGCCTGAAATTTCTTCAAAACCGGAAACAGCAGACATTGTAATTGATCCTCTGCCTGTTTCATAAGCTTGTTTGATATCATTCATTCCAACAATAGTTGCTGCAGTTGGGAAATCAGGACCTTTAATATATTCCATCAACTCAGGAACAGTAATATTCGGGTTATCAATTAATGCGATAGTTCCATCAACAACCTCGCATAAGTTATGAGGCGGAATATTGGTTGCCATACCGACGGCAATACCAGAAACACCGTTTAATAATATCATTGGAAGTCTTACAGGTAATACGGATGGCTCTTGTAATGAACCGTCAAAGTTCGGTTGAAATTCTACGGTTTCGCAATCAATATCAGCAAGCATAGATTGAGTAATCTTGTGCATTCTGGCTTCTGTATAACGCATTGCGGCTGCTCCGTCACCATCAACTGAGCCAAAGTTCCCATGTCCATCAACCATTAAATAACGTGTAGAAAAGTCTTGTGCCATACGAACTAATGCTTCATATACGGAACTGTCACCGTGAGGGTGATATTTACCCAAAACTTCTCCGACAATACGGGCACATTTTCTGAATGGTTTATCCGGATACATTCCTAATTCATTCATAGAATACAAAATACGTCTGTGAACAGGTTTCAAACCGTCACGAACATCCGGTAATGCACGACCTACAATTACACTCATAGCATAATCTATATAGGATCGCTTCATCTCTTCTCTTATATTTATAGGAACAATTTTACCGTCCCCAAACATGTTTTGTTGCTGAGTCAATACTCTACCCTCCAAGTCTATCTTATAGTTTCATAATAGCATAAAAACGCATAAAGATGCCAAAATCTTTACATAAAGTTAAGGAGTTGAGTAGAAGGCTTGCCAGAATAATTGTATCAAGTCTTGTGGTTTTGCTTGTATGATAACAAATAATGACCTAATTACTGTGTATTTTTGTGGAAATTTTTCTCAATTGTTTCCATCCATTTTGCGTGGTTGTAATTTTCATAACTTTTACAAAAATTTATTAATGAAGTTACTAATTTTCTTCCGCTGTCTGACTTACCGATAATTGTATATTCTCCCTGATTATTTTGGGCATATAAAATTTCTTTATGTACAATTTTTTCAACATTATTTTTAGGGTTTTTATTTATAACTTCAAAAAGCCATTTATGTAGTAATTCCAGAGGCTTAACTTTATGTGTTATCAATTCTTCATTATGATTTTGTAAATATTTTGCAAATTCTGCTAAAATCATTTTTAATCTCCAAATGGTGTTGTTGTAGCAAAGCATGTAATGTCAAGCATTCCGTTTTTATTTAATTCTTTAATCATTTCTTCAAATGTTGAACCTGTTGTGCAAATATCATCAATTATAAGAATTTTGTTCTGTGGGTGTATAAAATTTTTATCGACTTCAAATGCGTTTGCCAAATTTGTAGTTCTCTGAGCTTTATTAAGTTTGTATTGGGGTTTTGTATCTTTTATTCTTTTTATAAGTCCAAAATTTGTTTCATATCCTGAAAGCGTTGAAAATTCCTTTGCAACAAGTTCCATATGGTTGTATTTTCTCTGTTTTTTTCTTTTGTAAAAAATTGGAACGGGAATTATTTCAAAATTACCTTCAATGTTAAGTTTTTTCCAATATTCATACATAAATTTTGCCTGATAATATGCCAAATCTTTTTGATTATGATATTTTAGTCCCCGAATCATTTTTTGTAAATTTTTTGAATATACTCCTGCACAGTATATGTTTACCCCTTTATATGTTCTGTTTATGGTAACAGGTAAGAAATCGAGTTCTTCATAACATTTTGAACACATTTTCACAGACTCTTTTGAATTTCTGCAAAAATAGCATTTCTTTTTGTATATCCAGTCTAATAATTTGTCTAATAAATCAAGCATACAAGTAATTTATCACAACTTTACATATTAGTAAAAAATGTTTGTGTTTTTTTTGAAAAATTGTATTATATAACTATGGATGTATCCAAAGTTGATAATATAGATTTTAATACGGTTTATAAGGTCTTATCCTCGAGTAATATTACAGACGGAGAAAAAAGTTTGTTTATACAACAACACAGATCTCAGATAGATCATGTTGTCGATCTTCATATTTCAAGTTCGGACTATAAATTAATTATGAAAAACAGACCTCTTATCAAATTCCGCCCGTTGAAAAATTCTTTTACCAAGCGAGGAGACAAGAAAATTCTGGCGCAAGCTCTGAGTATTCCTGAACCTGACATAGATGATTATGTTGACAAAGTCGTAACTGAGATGAAAATAGGTGAAACTCAAATTCCGTCTGATCCTGAGACGCTTGATAAAGTTAAAACATATGTGTATAGGCATGGAAAAAAAGAACAGGTTGTAAAATATTTGGATTACGAATTAAGCAATGCAAAAGATATGTTAAAAGTATTGTATTCTACGCTTGAATATAATACGGGCGGGGTTGCAGATTATTTTGTTCGCCCGATACACAGACTTGATAATAAAACACTTTCGCAATTGTATGATGTTGTAAATAAAAATTTAAAAGCCGGTACCGATAGCGGAGCAATTCCGGAAGGTAAATCTCAGGATGCTGCTCAATGGGCGTTGGTCCAAATATTCAGAATTCAAAATAACCAAAGGTTGAGGAACGCCTTTAGAGTTTATCAGAAATTATCTTAAAATTAAAACTGAAGCTGTTGCATATGATTTGCAGTGGGACATAGAAATTTTTATTTCTAAATCCGGATATTTTTCTATTTTTATATATGGCATACCGTTTTCGAGGTTTAAAATCTCTATATCTTTGTAGTAAACATCATTTATTTTTAAATCGGAGAGTGCTTTTACAGCAGCTTCTTTTGCGCAATATCTCGCACATAGATGAGAAGCATAATTCTTTGATTTGTAGCAATAATCAAGTTCTTTATCCGTAAAAATTTTTTTGAGAAAATTAGAATCATTCTCAATGTTTTTGTTTTCAAATCTTTTTATCTCTTCAATGTCTATTCCGATGGATATATTCATAATTAACCTTTTTGGATTTTTAGCGGGTTGGTTTATATATTATTTTCCCCTCTTTTACATATTCGTTTAATTCGTTTGCTCCAAGTTCAGGCTCTATATTACCATAAACGGTAATTCCCCTTTTTTTAAATTCTTCAAACCAATCAGGTTTAAAACCTTCATCAAAACCTGTAATTTTTTCTACTGTTTTTGATGAAACTCCATAGTATAACTCTCTAATGCCTGAGAACATTATTGCTCCTGTACACATAATACAAGGTTCTGCAGTTACATATATTCTAAGATTATATGGTGCGAGATTATAAGTTCCCAATTTTTTTTCTGCTTCTTTTATGGCATTCACTTCTGCGTGGTTGTTAGAGCAACATTCATTGACTACGGAATTTGCTGTTTTTACAAGCATTTCCCCGTTACTGTCGAAAATTGCGGCAACAAAAGGCCCGCATCCCTGATTAGTATAATTTGGTAAATCTTTTTGCAAGTCTGTAATTATTTGACGTGCTGTGCGAACTTTGTTCTCATCAATTTTTTCATTTGAAATTATTTTTGTTTCTTTGCCCTTTTGGGGGAATAATAAAGAAAAAAATCTACTCATAAACAACCCCTGTAAATCTGTATGACAAGTATAATTCAAGTGGTAAATATTTGCAAGGACTAATTAAGCACTTTACTTCCTGACCGCTTTCAAAAAATGCTTTATAAGCAATGTCTTATAGTCTATTTTTATACCAAACTTCAAAATTTTTGATTTTCTTTTTTAATCTTTCGTAATCGCCGTCAAAATTAATACTTCTGTCATCAATTATCAAATACGAAAGTTCTTTTATATTGGTTAGATTCTCTACATATTTATCAAGACCGTTTTCAATAATCCATTTTGATGCAATTAGAGTATTTCTTGCAGTGAAAATAACAATTTTATAGTCATCTGATAGTTCTTTAATTAAATTATATGCACCGTCTTTAATAGGTGGAATGTAGTTTTTGTCGTGTATCCCGTCATAAGTGTTTAGGACTCCGTCTAAGTCAAATAATATTGTTTTCTTATGCATAATAATAGCACCTTGTTGTTGAGAAATCTCAATGAAATAATTTTCATTATAAATAATAATTGAGAAAATGCAATATAATGAACATGGAAAATTTATTAAAAATAAAAGACTACATACAGGTACAACATTAAATAAATTTGCTATAGAAAATGAAATCGAACCTGCGATATTAAGTCGAATAGAAAATTTAAAACAGGATATAAAAATCGGTGTTTTAGTAAAAATAGCAAATGGGTTTAATATGACCCCTTCAAAACTTTTATCTGAATTTGAAAAATATTAGTTATAATTTGTGTCTTGGATTATTGGCAGTTCACAACATTTGCACTCCGCTTTTGTTTTCTTTCAGAAAACAGCACTCCGTCATGTTGTTCACAAGGACGAGTTTCGTTCGCTTAGGTTATATTCAATACAACGAAAAAGTTTGCTCATATGTCCTGCGAACAGCTTGATGCTTTCGCAAACTTTTTAAATAGTCATACTTATCGCTCTCTTCACTCTTGCCAAAATCCGCCGAACGCACAACGGCGCTCTCATCGCTATCACATAACAAATAAGACGGAACAACAAATGTCATTCCGTCTTATTTACCCCAGAGTTGACGAGTTCAGAACTTGGTTACTAAAAAATGTGGCTTAAGCATTTTTACAGTTTGCAGTGAAAATAAAAT
>CACXDL010000086.1 GCA_902766395.1 uncultured bacterium | reverse complement strand
TTAAATTCTTTAGTTCAATGAGCGAAGCGTCATAATAAAAAAGCCTTGGCTTTGTGCCATAGGCTTTTTTATTTTCGGCGGTAACGGGAATTGAACCCGTGTTTGCAGAATGAGAATCTGCCGTCCTGACCACTAGACGATACCGCTTTGATATAAAAAATTATATTTCAAAAATTTAAGATTTCAAATATTTAAAATTTAACATATCAAATAACAAAAATTTTTTTGTATGTTTATATATTAAAATACAAATACTAAGGAAATAATAAGAATGTTCAAATCGAAACCTGATAATTTTAAACAGATAGATGAATATCTCTCACGTTCGGCTCAACCAATGGAAGAGAACTTGAAATGGCTGAAAGAGCAAGGAGTAACAGATATTATCAATTTCAGAAATATGAGTAAATTTGATTTTGATGAAGCCAAATATGTTAAGGAATTGGGCATGAATTACCACAGCATGCCATCAGTAACAAAATTTATAAAAAAAGAGAATATTGTAGAATTTTTAAATATTCTTGAGAAAGTAAAAAACAAAAATGGAAAAGTTTCAATTCACTGCGACCACGGAGCAGACAGGACAGGGATGTTTTCGTATATTTATGAACGATTGAATAATATCGGAACCCCAAAAGATAATATCGATGAATTAACTAAACACAGGTGGCATAAAGAAAAATATCCGGATCTCGTTAAATGGGCAGAAGACATTATTGATTTATTCAAAAATGATAAAGCAAATTAAATGTCGCATAACGAATGAAAATAAGAATAAATTATGCCGCAAAAATTTTACTTTACTTTTATTGTTTTTTTTATAATATAAGGAATGAAAAGCAGTTAATTTTGGGGTATTAAATGAAAAAATTTATATTATTTGTATTAATTTTATTATTGAATTTTATCACAGTTCAACCTGTACTAGCAGAATTAAATGAATATCAGACTCAGACTCAGACTCAGACTCAAGATCAGGATCAGACTCAGGCTCAGGATTTGGATCAGGCCCAGACTCTGGACCAGACTCAAGATTCTCCTGTATTGTCAGCTACAGTAGAGGATGAAAAAGTTTTTCTAAGTCCTAAAACTACATATGTTCTTGAACTAGAATCAGATATAGACATAAATGAAACAAATCCAAACGATGAAATATTTTTCAGTTTAGTTTCAAAGGTAAAAGCATCAAATGGAATGGTTGTACCTGAACATACACGATTTGCCGGTAAGTTTATAAAAATCAAAAAAAGTGAGCCGATGTTCAAAAGAGCAAGGGGTTACATAATAATAGATAAAATAATTTTCCCAAATGAACAGACATACACTGTAAGAATGGAGCCTAAAAAAGGAAGCGACTTAAAATCTCCTCAATTTTTAAATGCTCTAAGGGTTATTCCGGCAAGTGTAGGAATTTTAACCTTCTCTATTATAAGTGTTGCGGTAGTGGCAATAGAATCGGTAAGTGTTGTAGGTTTGGTTGTAGTTCCAAGGACTTGTAAGGGTTTCGGCATATTAATAAGCTCAATGGCAAAAGGTTTGAATTACAAATTAAAAGCAGGACGTACAATTCAGTTTAAATTAGATACTCCTGTATATATTCAGGCAAGCGATATGTTATCGAAATAACAAATTACGAAATAATGTTAATAAAAAGAGTGTATTTGTGCTAATATTGCGATATGGCTACATTTTATGAGTATTGCAAAGAAAATAATAAAGAATATTTGCTTGATGAATGGGATTATGAATCAAATAAAGATATTGATATAAAAACTATTCTTACTGGTAGCAAAAAAAAAGTATGGTGGATATGTTCATATTGTGGGAATAAATGGCAAACTACTATATATAATAGAACAATAAATGGAACAGGTTGTACTAAGTGTTATAATTCTAAAAGAATAAATTTTATTAAAAATAGTAATTTAGTAATAACAAATCCAGATATTGCACTAGATTGGCACCCTATCAAAAATGGGAAATTAGAACCTGAAATGTTTACAAAGGATTCTCGCTATATGGCTTGGTGGAAGTGTCATATATGTGGTAATGAATTGGAAAAACAAATAAAAAATTATAGTGGTTGTAAAAATTGTAAGAAACATGCGTTATTAGATAAAAAAAATTTAAGCATTACACATCCACAATTATTATTGGAATGGGATTATGGTAATAATAAAGCAATCAAACCGACTGATGTTTTAGCAAGTAGTCAACAAAAAGTTTGGTGGCAATGTTCAAAATGTGGTTATAAGTGGCAAGCAAAAATAAGCAATCGGGCTGTATTGAATAGATGGTGTCCTTGCTGTGCTGATAAAATTGTTGTTACAGGGATAAATGATTTAGCAACTACACATCCCGAAATTGCAAAAGAGTGGCATCCTACTAAAAATGGGGATTTAATGCCACAAAATGTTGTACATGGAACTGGAAAAAAGGTTTGGTGGCTATGTCCACAAGGACATGAATATCAAGCAACGGTATTACACAGAACACAAGATAACGGAACATCTTGCCCTATTTGCAACTCTGGTGGACAGACATCTTTTGCAGAACAAGCCGTATATTACTACATTAAAAAACTTTATCCCGATGCAATAAATCGCTATACGGCTGATTTTTTGGGACAAATGGAACTAGATATTTTTATTCCATCTATTAACTGCGCTATTGAGTATGATGGTGAAGCTTGGCATAGTGGAGACGTAAAACTAAAAAGAGAAGAAAAGAAATATAAAATATGTAGAGATAAAAACATAAAATTAATTCGGTTAAGAGAAGAAGATGCGCCTATGACAGCCTTTATTGCTGATGACCAATGGATTAAAAAAGATTTATATAAAACAGAAAATCTTGAATATATAATTATAGAATTATTGAAACACTTAAATTATAGAGGTATAAAATGTCCAGTTAATGTAAACATAAAAAGAGATAAACAAAAAATTTTACAATATAAAACTATAGAAAAGAGAAATTCCTTAGGGGATAAATATCCAAATATAGCAAAAGAATGGCATCCAACAAAAAATGGGGAATTAACCCCTTGCATGTTTAAGCCGCGCTCAGACCACAAAGTATGGTGGTTATGTCCTGAATGCGGGAATGAGTACGAAGCAACAATTGGGCATAGAACAGCAAAGAAAAAACCTACAGGTTGTCCCATATGTGGCATAGAAAAATCAGCAAAAGCAAAAAGAAAAGTTGTTAATATGATTGATCCGGAAACAAATAAAATTGTGAAAACTTTTAGGTCTGTTTCAGATGCACAAAGACAAACAAATATTAAAAATATATCTATGGTTTGTAATGGATTAAGAGTTAAAGCAGGTGGATATAAATGGGAATATGCAGAACAAAATTAATCTTTGTTTTGTTCTTTATATGATAACGCCAGACATAAAGCAATAAGCCAAGTTATACCCGCAAGTAAACCACACCACGTTAAAATTCGTATTGTAGTAATATCTTTACTTTCAAGATTTTTATTTTTTGCAATACTAATTGGCAATGTGAAAATTTTAATAATAATAAATAGAACTAAAATAACTGCCAGTACTATTACAACTGTTTCTATAATATTTGAATTAATATTTTCCATTGTACATTTACACATAGAATGAGATGTAATTAACTATGTGATTGAGATAACGGATTTAAAGTTTTTTATTATTTTTGTATGGTTTT
>CACXDL010000085.1 GCA_902766395.1 uncultured bacterium | reverse complement strand
TTTGTCATAACTCAATTAGTATAACGTATTGAGCAAATTTTTAAAGTCCGCAATTTTACGTAAGTAAAAATACGGACATTTGTAAAGGTGCATTTCCTTGATATAGCTGAGTTTGAATAATCATTCTTCCTGAAAAAATTTTTGATTTATATAAAAAATTAAATCAATTATTGTAAATTTTTTATAAAGTTTATATTTGCATAATTAAAGTTATTTCAAATACAGTCGTATACTAATAAGAGAGTAGTTCAATGATTAAAAGAATATTATTAATTTTCGTTATATTAATAACTCTTTGCTCAAGTGTATTTGCAGATATACAGGGCAAATGGTTTCACCCGAAGTTTATAAGGGTTTATATTCAACCTGATCATTATAAAGGGCGTCTTATGACGCAAGCGTTTAGAGAGTGGTCAAAACTCACAAAGAATAAATTAATCTTCCAAAAAGTAACTTCACCGAAATTTGCTGACATTGAAGTAGAATTTGTTGACAAAATTAATCCGGCTCAATCCAACACAGACAGAGCAATCGGACTTACAAAAACTTCTACCCAGAGTAATAGAAAACTGGTTCATGCAAAAATATGGATTGCACAAAAAACACACGACGACAAAGTTTTGAGTGAAGATGAAGTATATACAACAATGTTGCATGAAATTGGACATGCTATAGGACTTAACCATTCACAGGACCCTGAAAGTGTAATGTATTATGGAGTAAATGTTATTCAGGAGGTTTCCGAGGAAGATTTAAGACTTCTGAAAGAATTATACCTATGGTAATTATTTAACAATATTTATTTTTTGGTTCATCGTTGACCAACTGTTAAATCTGTATAATTTTACAATATCATTTGTTATTATATCTTGCTTTTCATTAACCGGTGAATGCATAATTCCCAGATTTCTGTTTGAATCCGGCAAACCTAAAATATGCCCGACTTCATGAAGCATATATGTATAAATATAATCATTTGAGAATTTTTTATCGCCTTCAGTTGCAATATTTATTTGTGCTTTTATTATTTGACCACCCTGCACAGTTGTCTGATAAGATGCAACTTCTCCATCACTACCATCAACTTCAGCTGTGAAATTTACAATAACATCAGCATTTTCTTCATCTGTAATAAACTCAAATTTTATTTTATTGTTTGCAGCACTTTGCCATCTTTGAAAAGCTCTTTGCATTTGAGAAGAATATGCACTGTCTGCAGGGACATATACTGATATTGTTTCTTTACCCCAAGTCGGGCCAAAATACATTGACCATGCACTCATACTGAAAGTAAACAATATTGCAAAGACCATGAATATATTTAAAACAAATTTTTTCATATTAAATTCCTCTTTTTGTGGATTATAAAACATTTTGAACCAAAAATCAATTTATTGAAAAAAATATTTTAAAAAATGTAAAAAATTTGATTTTTCATCATGACAAAATTTTTTGCTTATTCTACTATCATCATGTAAATGCGGAGGAAAAATGTTAGAACCTGCTTTAGATAGTCAACTTACATATGATTTAACATCAAAAAGCGCTTTTTCAAGTGAAAATGATTCTTTTACTTCGCGCTCATTTGCAGCTCTTCTTGCAAAAAATAATGTGCCTTTGTCACATAAAAATATTGCTGATAATTATATGATTATCAAAAGAGTTTTTAAGTTTCAAATGTGCCTTGGCAGAATTTCAAATGTAGAAAAGTCATTACTTGAAAAATATGATTTTAACATTCTTGAATACACTACCGTTCAACAAATGTACAATGAGCTTATACTTTTACAAAAATGGTCTTCTTCTGAAGATGAACAAATGAAAAATGACTCTGATGAAATACTTCAAATCAGAGTGAAAGAATTAAAGTTCTTAGAATCAAACAGCTATGCAGCCGTAACAAATGAATTATACACCGGTTACAAAGCACTTGAACAATATTTGAGAGAAATAAGTAAATTTCAGGGTTCTGCACAAACAATAGGAACTTTGAAATTTTAATGAACGATTCTTATTTACACTAATACCAAGAGGTAAGTATAACTTATCTCTTTTTTGACTGGTAATTTCATGGTAAAATATTATATGAATATTACCGGCGGCATATACAACAGACAAAAAGTAATTGCACCGGACGAAAATATTACTCGTCCGACGCTATCAAAAATAAGAATGAGTATTTTTAATACTCTGAATTCAATGATTGATTTTGAAGGTAAAAGTTTTCTTGATATGTTCGCAGGTTCGGGAATTATGGGACTTGAAGCACTCTCAAGAGGTTTTGATAAAATTGTTGCAATAGAAAAAAATAAAAAAGTCTATAATGTTATTAAATCTAATTTTGAAAAATATCAAAATAATAATGACATAAAATTAATCCTGGGAGATAGCATAAAAATAGCATCAAAGCTGGAAAAATTTGATGTTATATACCTTGACCCTCCGTATTTTTCAGGAATTTATGAAAAAAGCCTTGATGCAGTCAAAAACATATGCAGCGATATAATAATTCTTGAGCATGTGACAGATATCGAGATTTCTAAAGATTTTAAAATCATCAAACAAAAACAATATGGGGAAAAATATATAACTTTTTTAAGATTTAAACCCTAAATTAACTAATTTTATTTACAGAATAGGGTTTTTGTAATAAGATTTTATAGTAATAACACAATAAAAACGAGGGAAATATAATGCAAGTATCACTAAACTGGCTAAATGAGTTTGTAGATTTATCAAATATAGAAGCCTCTCAAATTGCACACGAATTAACAATGAGCGGCTTGGAAGTCGAAAGTATTGAAGATTTAAAACCATGTTTTACTAATATAAAAACAGTTAAAATTGAAAAAATTGATGCTCATCCAAATTCTGAAAAATTGCATCTTGTAACCGTAAATATAGGATCAGGATTAAAAACAGTTGTTTGCGGTGCACAAAACATTGCTGAAGGACAAATTGTACCATATGCAAGCGTGGGTTCAAAAGTTTTGGACAGAAAAACAGGAGAGCAATTTGAATTAACTCCTGCTGTTATTAGAGGTGTTGAATCACAGGGAATGCTTTGTTCTGCTGATGAATTAGGAGTCTCTGAAAGAAATTACCAGCAGGAAGACGGCATTTTAGTTTTAAACAGAATATTTCCGGATGTACAAATAGGACTTGATGTCAAAGATGTTTTAGGTTTTGAAAAAGATACAATTATTGATGTTGCTCCAACTGCAAACAGAGGAGATCAAATGTCTGTTATCGGTGTTGCAAGAGAATTGAGTGCATTATTTGATACCCCTTTAAAACTTAATCCCGTTGATTTTACAGGAAATTTAAAAACAGATAATTTTAAAGTAGAAATAATTGATAAAGATGTTTGTAAGTATTATTCTGTTGGTTTACTGGAAAATATAAAAATAAAATCTTCTCCTGAATGGATGCAAAAAAGATTAATTGCTTCCGGAATGAGACCAATAAACAACGTAGTTGATATTACAAACTATGTAATGCTTGAATACGGATGTCCATTACACGCATTTGATGCAAATAAATTAAACGGATATTTATGTGTAAGAAGAGCAAAAGAAGGTGAAAAAATAGTAACTCTTGATAGTGTTGAAAGAGAATTAACCAATGACAGCGTATTAATCGCAACAAAAGACAAAGGGGTATGCCTTGCAGGGGTGTTTGGCGGAGAGAATTCTGAAATTGACAATAACACAACATCAATGGCATTAGAAGCAGCATATTTCACCCCAGTATCAAACAGAAAATCCGCAAGATCAGTAGGATACAGAAGTGAAGCAAGTGCAAGATTTGAAAGAGGAATTGATATTGAAGCTGTAAGACCGGCATTGATGAGAGCAATGCAATTGCTCGTTGAATATGCAGATGCAAAAGTTACCGGTCTTGTTGAAGATGGAGAAAATAAACTTCCGGCAACTGAAATTACATTGAGATATGCACAAATTAAAAGAATTCTTGGCTGTGAAATAAGCGCGGAAAGATGCATAAATATTTTGGAAAAACTCGGATTTGAGAAATTGGGCGGAAATGATTTGGCTGCAAAATTTGCAGTACCAAGTTTCAGAGCATATGATGTTACAAGAGAAATTGACCTAATTGAAGAAATCTCCAGAATCAATGGTTACGATAAAATTTCTCCGACATTACCTCAAAAATCAGAATTACCTGAAATTACATTAGAAGAAAAAACTATTAAAAAAGTCCATGAAATGATGCTTTCAGCCGGTTTAACAGAAATTCAGACAAGTTCATTAATAGGAAAATCTTTATTAGACAAATTCAAAATTGATTATGATGAAGAAAACGCCGTAAAAGTTGCGAATGCAGCAAGTGAAGAATATTCAATGCTTCGTCAGAGTTTGGCTGCAAGCGTATTAAATTGTATGAAAAATAATTTTGATAACGGACAAAAGACTTTTTGGGCTTATGAAATTGGAAAAACATATATTAAAACAGCACAAGCGGATGAAAAAAATACCGGAGTAAAAGAAACAAGAGTACTGGAAGGAATTTTAACAGGAGAAGTTCAAAATTCAAAATGGGAAGTCAAAACTGAAACCGGTTTCTACTACGTAAAAGGTATTGTTGAAAACCTATTAAATGAACTTGAAGTTATGCGCAGAATAAAAATTGTTCCGATAGAACAAACCGAACTTGCACAAACTCATAATGTTCTTCACCCATACAGAACCGGTGTTGTTTTACTACTTGGCAAAAAACCTCAGCCAATAGGATATTTTGGTCAACTTCATCCAACTGTTGAAGATAAATTAAAATTAAATCAGCACGCATTTTTATTTAAACTGGATTTGAATGAAATAATTGCTGCTGTTAAAGAGTCTGTTCCAAGATTTAAACATATACCTCAATATCCTGAAGTAAGACGTGATATTGCATTTATCATAAATGATAATGTTTCATTCGATGATATTCAAAAAGTTATAAAAGGTTCTGTGAAACAAAATATTTTCAAAGGATCTGAAATATTTGACGTTTATCAGGGCGAACATGTTGATGAAGGATTCAAATCTGTTGCTTTCAGAATAAAAATGCAGGATGAAAATGCAACACTTACTGATGAAATCATTGAACAACAAATGCAATCTGTTCGTGAAAAATTACAAAAAACATATGCACAAATCAGCTTCAGACAATAAGAGGTTTATATGAAAAAGTTATTTTTATCAATATTTTTTGGTATAGTTTTGTCATTTACTAACAATGTTTATGCAAAGGATATAATCCCAACTTCCCCAAGTGTTGTAACAGTTAAAACTGTTGGTTTATATCAAGTTGCCAATGATGTTACAATATACAAATTCCCAGATGAAATGTCCCAAATTTTGTACAGGGTAAGATGGAATAATGAAGAATTTTTCCCTGAAAATATTGGTGCTGAAAGATTTTTCTCTCTATTTGTAGAAAATAAGTCACTTGCGTTTGTAAATGTTGTTGATATTGTAGATGGCTGGATTGAAATTGTATACAATAATAAAACAGGAGAAACCGGATGGATTAAAGAAGATGATCCATACAAATTTATGACCTGGATAAATTTTTACAATACATACGGTAAAAAATACGGTTTAAACTTATTAAAAGGTGCTCCTGCATCTTGTAAAGACATAAAATCATCTGCAGATGAAAACGCTCAGACTTTATCGACAATAAATGCCCCTCAAAAGATACATCTGAGTATAATCAGAGGCAACTGGGCATTAGTGAGCGTCTTAGACGCAGACAAAACTCCAAAAACCGGATATATAAGATGGCGTTCAGATGACGGCGTAAGATATTATTTTCCGGCAGTAAAATAAGCATTAAAAAACTTGGTAATATACCAAGTTTTTTTTATTAGAAAGGTTTTGTCTGATTTAGTTTTGATCTCAATTCTCTAAATCTGGCAATATCTTCCTGAGCCTTGCCTGTATCCTGGAATACTGCTTGTGTTGTCGGATGAACCATCAAAACGTAATCCATATGAATTTCTAAAAAGTTATACTTGCGGGGTGGTAATGCTGAAGAACGAGGATAAATTTCTGCATTTGTAACAGCTAAAAATCTTCTTTCTTTATCATTTAATAAATCTGTTAATTCACGATTTGTATTTGTATATTTTGATACATGAACAACACCCTTTATATCATGATCTGCTGTTAAAATTGTTACTTCTATAGGTACTGTATCATTACTTTTTGCCATTTTATCATCCTCTTATTTAATATGAGAAACCCTCACAATGCTTAGTATATAATATTTCCAAGTAAAAGTCCAATTAATTTATAGTTTAAATTATTTTCTTCTGAACCTGCCACCATATACTTCATGCACATCAACAACTGAAACAAATGCTTTTGAATCAATTTCTTTCACAATTTCAAGCATCTTTGGAAGTTCAAGACGGGAAATAACACAATATATTAAGTCTTTATCCTGCCCTGTATAACCACCAATTCCCTGCAAATAAGTTATACTTATATCAAGTTTTTCAATTAACTTATCACCTATTATACCGGCATTATCCGATATTATTCTAACGGATTTTGAACTGTTAAATCCTTCCATGACACTATCGATAACTTTAGACACAATAAAATATGTCAAAACCGAATACATAGCACTCTCCCAGCCAAAAACCATACCTGCAACAGCATATATAAAAACATTGATAAATAAAATAAATTCACCAACAGAAAAACCAAATTTTTTTGAAACAATTAAAGATAACATTTCCGTTCCATCAAGGGATGCCGAATTTTTCAAAATCGTTCCAACACCAACACCTAAAATTATACCGCCAAATACTGTTGCCAGTAACAAATCTCCTGTAACTTTGAATGTATGAAAATAATTCAAAGAAAACGCAAGAATTACATTGGCATAAAACGTTTGAAATACAAATCTTGTGCCCATTTTTTTCCATGCCATCAGTATAAACGGAATATTAAAAAGAACAATCAACAGACCTAAATTTATTTTGGTCAAAGAACTTGCAATCATTGAAACACCAATAATTCCTCCATCAATAATATTGTTTGGAGATAAAAAACATGCCAGTCCAAAACCAGTAAGGATAGCACCAAATGTTATAAAAAAGATTTCTTTAAACCATTTTTTGAGATTATGTTTTTGTATCATATTATTTATTTTCACTCTTTCTGTTTAGAGTTATGAGTTTATCTAAACTAAAATTATGATTTGTTTCTTCTGGTTTTTTTATTCCCAAAATACTTTCTAAATCTGCTTTTAATGTCGGGATATCATCATATTTTTTTAAAGTACCATCCAGTGTAATAGAAACATCTCCTGTTTCTTCAGAAACAACAAGACATGCTGCATCACTGGTTTCAGTCATACCAATTGCGGCCCTGTGGCGAGTTCCATACTTCCAACTAAGTTTAGGATCTTCTGTCAGAGGTAATAAAACCCCTGCAGAAATTATTTTAGAACCACTGATTACTATTGCACCATCATGTAATGGGGTATTCACATGAAAAATTGTTAAAATTAATTCTGTTGAAACATTTGCATTTAAAATTGTTCCAACATCTTTAAAAGTATTACTCAAATCATTTTGGAATACAATTAATGCTCCCGTATGGGATTTTGAAAGATATTTTACAGCCTCAACAACTTCTTTTACAACATCAATTGACTTATCTTGTTTATATTTTTTTTCAGATAAAAACAGTCTGTTTATAAAACCTATTTGACCCAGATATCCTAGTAATTTACGTAATTCAGGCTGGAAAATAACAATTAGCCCCAAAGCAACAAATGCGACTATAGCTCTTATAAAAACTCCTAAAATTTTTAAATCTATTGCAATTAAAAATTCGCTGGCAATCCAAAGAAATCCAAGAACAAAAGCTCCTTTGACAAATTTTTCGGAATGAGAATTTTTAATAAACTTCTTGTAGAACAATACTAAAATCACAAGAATAATAAATATTTCAAGAATATTTTTCCACCCAAAAGCTCCTCTTATATAAGAGAAGGAATCTAATATTAAATTTTGAATATTGTAAAATAAATGTTCCATACTACTTCAACCTATCAGGAATTACATCATGTACGACTAAATCTTCTAAAGATTCTCTTTTGACAATTAAATCTGCACAAGAATCATTTACCAAAACCATTGCCGGCTTACAAACTTTATTATAGTTTGAAGCCATAGAATAATTATAAGCACCGGTATTATAAACACAAAGAATATCACCTTCATCAATTTTAGGAAGTTCAATATTATTTATCAATATATCACCGGATTCACAAAATCTGCCACTTATAGTAACTTCTTCTTTTTCCGTAGTCTCTTTATTATTTGCAATTTCAGCATAGTATTCTGCCTGATATAAGCTTGGACGTGGGTTATCTGCCATTCCACCATCTACAGAAACATATTTTTTGCCATTTGGAACTTGTTTTGAACTGCCTATTGTATACAAAGTAACACCAGAGGTAGAAATTATACTTCTACCGGGTTCTAAAAATATCTTAGGAGAGTCAATATTATATTTTTCTACACATTCATTTAGTTTATCTATAATAACTTGACCAATTTCAAAAGTTGATGGAGGGACATCAGAATCAATATATTTTACACCTAATCCTCCGCCTATATTTATTTCATCAAGCTTTAAACCAAATTTTTCATCTAGTCTCGCAATTTCTTTACATAAAATGTCGATTTCATCTTTATATATACGAGTTTCAAATATCTGAGAACCAATATGAGCATGCAAACCATGTAATTTTAAATTTGTATATTCATTTAATATTAAATCAACGGCTTCATCTATTTGAATCAAGTCAAAACCAAATTTTGAATCCAAGTGACCTGTCTGAATATACTGATGTGTATGGCATTCAATGCCCGGAGTAATTCTTAAAAGAATATCAACGGTTTTATCTTGACCTTGAGCAAGAGTATTTAACAGTGCCAGTTCATAAAAATTATCGACAGAAATTCTTCCAACACCCAACTCTAAGGCTAAATTAAGTTCGTCAACAGATTTATTATTTCCGTTAAATAAAACTTTTCTCATATCAACACCAGCTTTATATACCGTATATATTTCCCCTCCGGAAACTACATCAAATCCCAAGCCTTCTTCTTGCAATATTGACGCAAGAGCACAGGTACATAAAGCCTTTGAAGCGTACATTATTTGAGTATTAGGATATTTTTCAAATGATTTTTTATAATCTAAACAAACAGATCTAATTGTTTTTTCATCTAAAACATACAATGGAGTTCCAAATTTTTCTACAAGCTCAACGGCATCACATCCACCAATTTCCAAATTCCCATCAGAATTTCGCTTTACAGTTAGTGGTTTTTGATATTGGTTTGTACTTGTAGTCATTGAGTCTCCTTGTGTTTTTATACTAACATATATTCTAAAAAAAATATATAGTTTTTATCCTAATATGAAAAATATTTATCAAAATCTACATCATCAAAACTGCACAAAAGCAAAAATAAATCATCATCCTCCGGCATTCTTTGGAAATTATATTGATCAAACGACCAATATTTTGGATTACTGCCTTTTACAATAACTATATTTCTCTCTTTCAGAATATTTAATTTCTTTTTAACAGTCTCTACAGGAATATTAACTCTTTTTGATAATTCGACGGCAGTAATTCCTTTTTCTGACGAACACTTTTCCGGAGTAAGAAACATGAGTTCTAATCCAATTGACTTTAGTTCTTTATCTTCAGTTTCCGATAATGTATAGTAATCCATAGTGCAATTTTACACTAATTTTCCTATATTCAAATCGGCTGTTTATAGGAATTTGCATTTATAACCGATTATTATAAAATTATTTTATGAAAAATAAAATCTTGGTAGTAGACGATGTTCCGGGATGGATAAGGTTTCACACAAATAATTTAAATTCCCTGGGAATAGAGAATATTAGAATCGATACAGCTCAAAGTGCAATAGAAGCATTAAATAAAATTGAACTGGAGCTTGATTCACCATATGATGTTATCTTTACAGACATGCAGATGGAAAGTAATTATTTACCAAAACTCGCAGGAGAATGGCTTATTGAACAAATACAAATGTTTAAAGAATATAAAAATTCGAAAATTGTTATTGTTTCTGCTTCACCATCTATTGAAAGAATAGCTCAAAAATATAATGTTTTATATGCCCCAAAATACATAATAAGAAATGCCGATGCTGAAATATACAGAAATTTTCTATTACCTGATTAGCTTATACACTTGTATAGATAAATAAAACTCTTTTACCATACATGGTAATTTTTTTTATTTTTATTCAACATAACATGAATAAGAATCAATAATAGGAGTTTATATATGAAGAATTTAATTTGGCGAGCAGAAACAGTTGAAATGAAATCTTTAAATAATTTATTTATTACAATGACCTCAAAATCCTGTAATAACCACTGCAAACACTGTTATATAGATTTCCCCATGTTTAAAAAAACAGAAGATTTTATTAAAATAGAAACAATTCAAACAGCAATAGAAGATACAAAACAAGAACCTATACAGTGCATATACCTCACAGGCGCAGAACCAATGACACATCCGGATTTTAACACAATATTAAGATTATGCCTAAAAAGATGCAGTGTATGTATTTGTACAAACGGTTCACTAATCAATGAGAAAAAAGCTCGTTTTTTTAAAAAAGTATCAGAAGAAACAACAAATGAAATTATTTTTCAAATAAGCATGGATCACTATGATGAAATAAAAAATGACACAATAAGATACAGAGGCGCATTCAGACAAGCATTATTTGCAATAAAAGCACTTCAAAAATACAACTTCACACCAATAATAGCCGTTACAAACTATTATAATGAACCTGAAGCAAATATATACAATGGCTTTAAAGAATTATTTTCCAACTCAAATTATGAATTAGACCCAAATCACATAACTTTTTCACCGTGGTATGACAAGAACAAGACTCAAGAAACAAATATAGAATACAAAAACCAAAAATTAGACTGCAAAAATTCCCGTGTTCTGTCAGATAAAGGAGTATACTCCTGTCCTTTTCTTTCAAATGATTACAGGGGCAGATGCGGAAATGACTTTAAAGATTATATGAAAAAAACTACACTCGAAACAGATTACTGTCAAACATGCCTAAAATCAAAAGAACCTATATTCAGCATCAATTTTTCAAATTTTGAATAATTATTTTTGAGCATACAATTTTAATTTAAAATTAATCAGCAAAATAGATTTATTTTTCTTATATGGAACCATTTCCATTGATTGAATATCCAAAAAATGTTCATGCTTATATAATTCTTTCAAAAAATTTTCATAATTAGGATAATTTGTTATCATTTCCATATTTAAACGAGCAACATTATATGATGATGCCGCACCTTTAACAAAAGCATCGTCTTGAGGGTCATAATCATATTTTATGGATCTGACTTTTATCTTATTTATACGAACTAATTCCAGGATTTCTGTAAATTCACCGGCAATTACAGCCTCTGTATCCATTCCGGAAATAATGGGTTTGTAAAACTGTTTTTCTTGACCTGTTTTATCAGCTTCCTCTTTTTTCTTTGCCTCTATTTCTTCTTTCTGTAATTTTGCTAATTTATCTTTCTTTTCTTGCAAAGAAGTTGTTTTTGTTTCTAATTCGGACTTTGCACCCATAATCGTTTGAACATTAGATGCTACCATTGAACCCAATTTGAACAGAGCAAATAACGCTACTACAATAAGTAATATTGGTATAATAAATTGTTTTAATTTTTCACTATCCATACAATAATTTTTCCTTGTATTATACTAATTTGTCTGCTGCGGTGGTGGCGGTAAGTTTAATCCCGGAATACTTGCTCCCGGAGGTGCTCCTTTATTTTGTTGAGCATTGTTATTTTGTTTCTGACTATTATTATCATTTGCAGCTTCACCATCTTTTTTACCATTACCGGAACCTGTTAATGACTGCATGAATGATGATAGTTGAGAATCATCCATATTTGTTATTTCAAAAACATAAGCAGCGTTGTTATACTCAGAATCGCCCGAATCAATTATATTATCTAAAGATCCGGCTTTTAAATCTAATTTACTTAAACGCAGTTTAGATTCAAATAATGCATCTTTTAAATTTTGAAAAAATACATATACATCTTCCACCGTATCAGAACAACCTTGAATATCAAAAAATCCATCATCACTTGCCATAAAATATGTCAAATATAAATTTTTAGGTATTGCTTCTCCCAAAGCTGTATATGCCATTATTTTTACACGATTATTTTTTAAAACTTTTTCTATTTCTTTAGATGCATCAAATACTTCTTTAGTTGATGTTTGTTCATATTTTGCTAATTGCGCATCTACTTCCTGAATTTGCTGATCAAGATCCTGTGATTCATTTGCTATTCTCGAAGAGATATTAGATGTAATAAGAAGCCCCAATAATAAAGGAACAACAACAATTCCCAATATAATTCCGGCAAAAATAGTTGCTTTTTTAGGAGTCAATTCTATTATTTTGCCATTACCTATAGGAATCTCAATTATATTGTTCGCAACTACGTTTTCACCTGCCGCCACTAAAAAATTCACACTAATAGGCAAAATATCATTACTTGCTACACTTCCAACAGCTTGTAAAGAAATACTTAACTGTTCTTCCGGCAATAAATCTAATAAAGAGGTCTCTAACAGAGGTTCTTTTTTATATTTGTTGTCTTCAACCGGAATGACTGTTCCGCCAAATTGTAACTGTTTTGCTAATATTTCAGCAGATACATAATCCGTTTCAGATAATATAACAATCGCTGTTGACGGAGAACTTAACAAAGTGACCTGCGCAGCACTGTCTATGGCTGAATATATTTCTTCTTCTCCATATGATTTAAAAGCAAGAGGCTCTTCATAATATTCAAGAATTTTTTTGCCCTGAAGTCCGTACATTTGATATCCACTGTTATTAACAATCATCAAACTCCATGAAAATTCAGGATCATCCATTTGAGCAGAAGTAAATCCTCCGGTATATAATCCTTTTAAATCTGACATTATAGAACAGGTTATACCCATCAAATTTGCGCCTAATTCTTTAAAAATTTCCTGCAATTTTGTTTTGGCATCTTCCTGTATAGCAGTATAAAAAACACTTCTGGAATCTGAATTTTTTGATACTACAGCATCAAACCAAAACGGAACCGGATCTTTTCTTTTAAAAATATAGGTTTGTTCCAAATCACCTAATATAACGTTTGTAATTGCAGCATCATCAAGCAACAAAGGTATATTTTCTTTATATCCAAACCAGACAGTTGGAAGACTCAAATACACATTTGCACCCTTTATATTTATATTGGCTTTTTTAAATAATTCCGGCAAAACATTTTTTAATTCATCATAATTTGCAATTTCTCTCTGAGCTTCATTATATCCCAATGGCAGCTGGGCATAATCTTTTATACCTCCATTCTTTTCCGGAACTACAACTTCTATAAAATTTGATGATGAAACAGAAACATAAACTGTTGCACCACCTCCGCCTATACCAAGACTTTCTAAAAAACTAGCCATTATTACCTTTATATTTTATTATTTCCACTCTCTTATTTTTATTATACAATGTATTTTATAAATAGAAAACTCTTAACATAAATTTACACCTATGGAGGATACAAAACTTCAATGCACACTATAATCGAAAAAATTAATACAATAAAAAAACAAAAAAATGCAGTTATTTTGGCTCATTGTTATCAGCCGATAGAGATCGATAATGTTGCAGATTATGTAGGTGACTCTTTATATTTAAGCCAGGTTGCAGCAAAGACTCAGGCAGATATTATCGTATTTGCAGGGGTATATTTCATGGCTCAAACAGCAAAATTACTTTCTCCGGATAAAAAAGTTTTATTGCCTCAATTAGAAGCCGGATGCCGCATGTCAGATATGCTCAGCCTGAAACAGTTGAAAGATTTTAAAGCAAAATATCCTTCATACCCTGTTGTATGCTATGTAAATTCAACCGCAGAAGTTAAAGCAGAATGTGATATTTGCTGCACAAGTTCCAACGCGGAAAAAATAGTCAAAAGTCTTGGAGTCGGGAAAGTATTATTTGTTCCTGATACATATCTTGGCAAGTGGGTTGAACACAAACTTGGTAATATTGATGTTATTACATATCCGGGATTTTGCCCAACACATTTACAAATCAGACCTATTGATATTGAAAATGCAAGAAAAAAATATCCTCAAGCACTGGTATTGGCTCATCCGGAATGCCATATGTCAGTTTCCAAAATTGCGGATTTTGTCGGCTCAACAGCTCAAATAATAAAATATGTGAAAGAAAGCAAACAAAAATCATTTGTTATTGCAACAGAACAAGGAGTTGTTGACAGACTAAAAAGAGATTTTCCAAATAAAGAAATCATACCGATAAAAAGTAATATTGTTTGTCCAAATATGAAAATGACATCTCTTGAAGATATTTTGCATGTATTAACAACAGAAGAAAATGAAATCATTGTTAATAAAGAAATTGCCAAAAAAGCAGTTAATTGTCTTGATGCAATGCTGGAGGTTTCAAAATAAATGGATTTTGAAGTAATTTATGGAAAAAATTCCGTACTTGAAGCTCTAAATGCCGGAACCAGAGAAATTAATAAAATAATAATTTCTAAAAGTATTCACACAGATAATAAAATTGAAAAAATTAAAGAAATAGCAAAATCAAAAGGCATAGTATTTCAATTTGCCGGAAAAGATAAATTTCAACAATATGAAGAATTCAATCATCAGGGAGTCATTGCCCAGATTTCGCCTATTAGATACATAGAACTTGAGGATTTTATTAAAAAAAATAAAAATAAAGAAACATTTTCTTCACTTGTTATACTAGACGGAGTCGAAGATGTACATAATCTTGGTGCAATAATCAGAACTTGTGTCTGCGCAGGCGTTGACGGGATAATTATTCCTTCAAGAAGAAACGTTCAGGTCAATGCAACTGTTGACAAAATCAGTCAGGGTGCAGTAAATCTTATTCCAATTATTAAAGTAAACAGCCTGATAAATGCTGTTCAAACACTAAAAGAAAATGATTGGTGGATTATATCAACAGATGCAAGCGCACAACAAAATTATTATGATGTTAAGTATAATGATATGAATTTTGCAATAATAATGGGAGCCGAACACACAGGAGTGTCCAAATCATTACTAAAAGCATCAGATTTTGTGGTAAAAATCCCTATGCAAAATAACTTTAATTCTTTAAATGTGTCAAATGCTCTAAGTGCAATAATTTTTGAAGCTCTTAGACAAAAGCTAATCTAAGAAAGCAGCATAAACAATTGATAAACTTCTATTTTTAAAGCTTTTGCCAACAATTCTAATTTTTTAAAACTTGGTGTTCTCTTTCCTCGTTCCATTTGGGACAAATAATCAGTACTTATATCACAAATTTCACTAAGTTGTTCTTGTGTATAGCCCTGTTTATGTCTATAGAATTTTAAATTAGTTTTAAAAATTTCACCAATATTATTTGCCATATCACAATTCTATTGTTATAATTTTAATAAATTAACAGACAAATAGCACGGATACATGATAAGAAAAATTAATAATGCTAAAAAAACAATATTAGTTGATTTAGACGGGGTACTCAATACATACACCGGAAATTACATAGAAAACTACATTCCCCCGATTAAAGACGGGGCAAAAGAATTTCTCGAAAATTTATCCGAAAAATATTCTGTAAATATTTTCACAACAAGAAAGCCCTCGTTAGTGCTAAAATGGGCAAAAAAAAATAAAATTAACCACCTTATAAAAGATATAACAAATACCAAAAAGCCAAGCTATATACAAATAGATGACAGATGCATAAAATTTGAAGGAAATTATAATAAACTAATTGAAGATATAGAAAATTTCAAAGTCTGGTATAAGTAATTATTTTCTCAGACCAAATTTTAAAAGCATAGCACTGACTATTGAACCAACAACTAAACCTGTTGCAGAACTTAATCCCTGCATAAGTATAGGTTTAATATCATTATTAATCATTTTTTCTCTTTTTTCTGCTTTCTTCTTAATATTTTTAATTGCAGTCGAAGAAAATTTTATGGATTTCACTTCCCCATTAATAGTCTGAGCTTTCAAACCATTATCTTCAAGTATTAAAGTAATTATATCACGTAGCTGAGAATCCTCAGGGATTTTAGCATTTGGGAAATTTATATTAATTTCCTGATCTCCGTAAGTTCCTTTAATTGTACAATAATCCGGAACAAAATTTTTACCCATAATACTATGATTGAAAAATTCCGAAATTTTTGATGGCTTGTTATAATCTATAGTCAAATTGTATTCTAAATCTCCGTATTTACCATCATAAGCACCATTATTGCAATGCATTAAAATGTATTTTTTATCAATTGCACCTTCTATCCATAATTCATTATCATTATTTGAGGCTAATTTGATGGCTGACTGTTTATTATTCACATATCCTTCCAATAATGTACCTACAGACGCTTTATCAGGATTATATTTTAAATGTGCAATGAAATCCCTGTTTAACACTATTTTATCATTTTCATTTCTGGTTTCTATATTTTCATACTTATATTTGTCTATTATATTTGTCGTTTTTGAGACATCTGAACAACCGTATCAGGAATTTGATTTGATTCCTGATACGTCCATAAATGCTAAACCCCTATATTACTTTCTATATAAATAAACACTTTATTTAATAAAAAATTACGCATTTTATTAAATAATATTAAACCACATACTTTACACAAAATATTTATATTGTATTATTAGTGTAAGGCAGACCTAACACTAAGGAGAGAAAATGAGGATTTATAATATACAAAACTACCAAAACCAAAACAGTTTTTGCGCGGCAAAAATATTACCGACTAAGGCTCAGTGGAATGACTTGAAAGTTTTCAATCACCACATTTATGAATTTGAGAAAGGATTGAGAACACTTATTCTAACAACCGAAAAAGAATCAAATCAAGCAGTAATAGAAAGCAGACTTCAAAAGAGAAATATCTCCTATTTGATACAAAAAGTTCACAGCGACAAAATAAATGTATTTTTTGGAAAACCGGAATCTGTAGAAGTTATAAAATCATTTAATCAATCAAATTTGAGTAAATATACACCTGAACAAGATTTTATTCTTGGAACACTCCTGGGATACGATAAAATACAGGAATGCCAAAGATATTTAAAACTTTGCAGGGCTAAAGAAATTTATAAATAGCACTTGCGTTCTTCACCTTCAACACCGGCATATAATTCAACAAATTTTTTTGCTGGAGAGGCATTTATCTTTTCCAGTAAGACTTCTTCTATCTGGAAAAATCCTACTTCTGAAGTCATCTCTATATCAATCTTAATAGGTTTACGTTCTCCGTGATGTATACCGATCCATTTAATTGCATTGGCAGAATATTTGTGAATATCTCCAACTTTTGGAG
This sequence comes from uncultured bacterium, assembly GCA_902766395.1. GTDB lineage: Bacteria > Cyanobacteriota > Vampirovibrionia > Gastranaerophilales > Gastranaerophilaceae > Zag111. The sequence goes on along the minus strand of CACXDL010000085.1, from coordinate 34,060 downwards.
CGGTATTTATTGCCAAAGGTATCCTTGCTCTGCCTTTTGTCATATCGCAACCGTCAGCAATAAGTATAATACCTGCTTCTACAGAATGTATTTTATGCGCTGACATATGTCCTATTATTGCTTCTGTAGCCATCGCTTTAATTATCACACGTTTATGTAAGTCATTCGGAAACATATGCATTAATGTTCTGTCAATTATAGGTTGAGACAAAAGTCCTGACAATTCTTCGTGATTTTGTCTGCCTATGGCCATACCCATATCATGCATCATACCCGCAAGAATTACGGCGCACATACTATCTTCAAAAGTTCCGATTCCTTCATCTTCTAAAGAGGTTTTTATACCAAAATCATGTAATATCGTCATCATTTTGATAGCATTATATACAACCTGACGCATATGAACAGGACCATGATCGTTATAACCAAGTCGTCTTATGGAAACATTATTTGCGTAATCCTGAATCTCTTGTAATTCCGCATCACTAAATAAGTAATTTACCAATTCAGTACAAACCGGCCTGTTTTTTAATTTGTTTAGTATTTTTGTTTCCGTTGTAACTTCTTTTGCTGATTTCATAATAAACCTCAAACAGAATGCATCTTCTATATATATAATAAACTATAATTCAAAAAAAGTTAAGTGCTATAATTATTTTTAATTAAAAACATATTCTGTTTTTTTCTTAAGTTCATCAATTATTTCTTTATATCTTAGAGATGACGGGGTAGGCTTCGAATGAGAAACTGCCTCTAAAAAAACTTTTGCACTTTTTGGTGCTTTCCCGTCCAAAAATACTTTTGAATTTGCAACATCAATTCTTGCGGGAACTATAAGACCACTTTGAGTAAAATATTCTATACTCTTTCGAGATGCCAGATATTTAACCAGTTTTATTGCTGCAGCTTTATTTTTTGAAGCTCCGGAAATTACCCAGCCCGATGCATCAAGTGGAATATACGATTCTGATTGTTTATTTAATTTTGGGAAAGGTGCAACATCCCAGTTAAAATTTGCCTCTGAACGAAATTTCGGAACCATCCATCTGCCGGATACATACATCCCCAATCTTTGTTGAAGAAATAATTGTGCCATAGTTGCACTGGCAGATTCCTGCTTATATGGAGCTACATGATATTTTTTTCTTAAATCAGCATAAAAATTTAACCCTTGTGATATTAGATTGTTTTTGGTGATATCAGTATTAAAGAAATTGTCAACATCTTTTTGTGTCCAACCGCCAAATACAGTAATATAAGGAATAAAACACAACGGCTCTTCATCAAATGATATTCCGAATATATTTGGTAAATGAGTTAACTTTTTAGAAATATCCAATAAATCTTCTAAAGTCCAGTTTGGGTCAGGATAATCTATTTTATATCTGTTAAATAAATCTTTATTATAAAAGACAACTAAATTTGAAATATCTCTTGGAATCCCATATCTTTTATTTTTCCATTTCATAGCATTTATAGCCTGTGGGTAAAATTTATCAAATTCAAAATTTAAATCGGATAAATCCTCCAATACACCTGCATTTGCATATATTGGCAAATATTGATTATTCATAAATATGACATCCGGAGCAGTATTTGATGCAAATAACAAATGAATTTTCTGAAAATAATTCTGAGGAATATGCATAAAAAGAACTTTTATCTCAGGATTTTCTTTTTCAAAATTTTGAATTATCGGTTTGAGAATTGAAACCTCGGATTCAGATCCCCATGATGCAAATTGTATCGTTGTTTTTTCACAACTGTCGTGCCTTGCAAAAAACATTGCAAAACAAATCAAGCTCACTCCTATTATTAAACTTATAAAAAGTTTTTTAATCATTGAAATTTATTATATCTCTAAGAGAGTACCCATTTTGTCTTCAGATACTTCTACAAGACATTTAAATCCTCCGACTCTTACAATATATACAGAACCATAATCAAGTCTTACCTGTATCGGTTGATCTATTATTTTATCAAATTTTTTCAAAACGAAAATGTCTTCATCTACCTTACCTACAAGAGTTGAGATTCCGTCCATTTTTACAAGATAAAAACCTTTTTCATTGTCTATATTGTATCCGGATTGAACAGTCATCCCCTGAATTTCAGAAACAGAACCTGACTTATCTTGAGATTTGTGAGTTGAAGAAATAGGATTTGACATACTGTTTGCCATTGTCATTTTTACAGATCTTTGTTTGTTCTCAGCCGAAACAACATTTTCTTTGTCTAATATAGATAAGTATTCATCTAAAGAAGCCTGAGAAAAATTTTCATTCATTCCTTCCATACCTTTTACCCCATCATTATTTAAATATTTATTTCCATTTTTAATTAAATCCGAAATGCTCAAACCATAACGCATTGCACCGGAATCACGTCTGTTTACACTAAGTCCAGAATTTTTTAATTTGACAAATTTTCCTTCCTGCATGGGTTTTGTTGTTGTTTTGTCATTTTTTAATATATTTCTGCTTGTTTTATTTAAAGATTTATTTTTAGCAAAAGAACGCAATTTTACAGTTTCCATGGATTTTGTTATTGCATTATCCTCTGAAACTACATCTCTGTTTGTTGGGACAATTTCTTCGTTAATGGAAGGAGTATTCGCAAGAATATGTTCCATTTGAGAAATTTTTGCATTTAATTTTTCTCTTGCAGACATTTGCAAAGAAATTATATTTTTGTTTTCAGAAGGTATATTAGGAATATTTACAGAATCAGCTTCCGGAGTCAATATCGCGCTTTTTGAAGCAGACATATCTGTAATATACGAATAATCAGAAGAATCTTTATGAGAATTTGTTTGAGTGTAACGTTTAAATTTTTCCTGCCAATTCATATTACCATCACTAATTATTTCTTCAAGTTCTTCATTATTTACTGTTTGTGCGTTATTATCCTTCACTTCAAATAAATTCTTAACCCCATTGTTTTTCTTTGAATAAGTTTTAGCAGTTTTTTTCATCTTTGTCATAAGCATGACTAAACCAAGCAACACAATAATACCTGCATGCGGAAGTTTTGAAGACTTAGCAGTTTTTTGAGATTTTTCAACTTTATTATCTGAAGATTTTGCTTTTGACAAAATTCCCGATGCAAAGGACAAAACAGGATTTGTTTTTTGTGTTTTTTCTTTTACCGGTTTTTCAGAAATCTTTATATTATTTGGTTCAATTTTACTTTCCGGATCCGGATTGCTTACTGCAGGCTTTGTAATTATATTTTCCGAAACCTGTTTTAAAGGCTGAGAAGTAATTTCTTTTTTAGTATTTACAGACTGTTTTAGGGGTTGCTTATTAACTTCTTTTACAATTGCCTGAGCGGAAGTCTTTGTTTGTTGAGAAGATACAGGTTTTGTTTGTTTATTTACCTGTTGTTTTTCTTTTGATACAGACTCTTTTGGAGTTGAAGTATTTTTATTTACATTAATATTTTGAGCCTGTTTTGGCTGTGATGCTTTCACCGATTGTGCAGGCGCAGTTGATTTGTTATTCTGCGCTGTTGTTGGGGTTGATGTTTTTTTAAAATTTTCTAGCTTTTTATCAGGATCATATTTGCTGTTTTGTGCTATTAAGCTTTTATAATCCTGTTGTGCTTTGGTTAAAGGTGCAGTCTTTTTTGTATAGGTTTGAATTTTGATAGGTTTAGTTGTACTAAAAGTAACTTTCGTATAGCCACCAAGACCATCATTTACATTTTTTACATTTACATCTGTAACTAAATCTTTTATACCGCCCAAACTTGGAACAATGGATGAATTACTTGAAGTATTTGGAAGTAAAACTACATATCGATTATTATCTTTTCTGGTAACAACCGAATTTGATGGGGCACCTGTTGTATAAAAAGTAACATCAACTGTATCTGAAGCAGAAGACCTTTTTACATCCATTTTTAACAAATCATTTGAGCTGTCTGCATTAACAGAAACATTTGAAGATAACAATACTGCAATAAAAGCAGTAATCAAAATTTTCTTTTTATTTATCATTTTTTTCCACTAATATCAACTACACTTAACTATATAATAACCGAGAGTAAAAAAATTTGCTACTTTATTAATAAATGATAAATTTATGTTACAATAATTGTATGAAAAGCGGATTTGTATCAATAATCGGGCGCCCAAATGTCGGAAAATCAACCCTTCTAAATCAAATATTAGGGCAAAAAATTGTTATAACAACAGACAAAGCTCAAACAACAAGAAAAAGAATTAAAGGAATATACACCAAACCCGAAGGGCAAATAGTCTTTGTCGACACTCCCGGAGTGCATAAACCATTAAACAAATTGGGTGAATTTTTACTTGATGAAGCAAAGATTTCTGTTCCGGATGCGGATGTAATTCTTTTTCTTGTAGATGGTTCTGAACCTGCAGGCAAGGGAGATAAATGGATTGCAAAAAATATTTTACAGACAAATATCCCTATAATCATTGTTATGAACAAAGTTGATAAAATTAAAAAACCTGAAAAAATTGAAGCAAATCTTTTGACATACAAAACCTTATTTGAAGAAAATCTTCCTGTTGTAAGAGTGAGCGCAAAAACAGGACGAAACATTGATACATTAATTAAAAACATATACAAAAAACTCCCGCAAGGAGAAATTTTATACCCCGAAGATGTTGTCACAGAAGAAACCATGCGTGATGTTGCTCAAGAAATCATAAGGGAAAAGATTTTATTAAACACTTCAGACGAAATTCCGCATGCCGTTGCAGTTCAGATTGATAATTATTATGAACAGGAAGATATTGATAAAATTTACGCAACCATATACTGTGAAACAAAAAGCCAAAAAGGTATCCTGATAGGCAAAGGCGGAAATCTTCTAAAAACAATAGGAACAGAAGCAAGAAAAGAACTTGAAAATATTGTGGATAAAAAAGTATTTTTAGGTTTGGAAGTAAAAGTAGATAAGGACTGGCGTAAAAAAGACACCAGTCTTAAAAACTTTGGTTATGTTGAAGAAAAATAAATTTATTATTTTTGGAATACAAAAATATATTCATGATTGAATATTGAAAAACCACCGGCTAATGCTCTATAGCGCCACAAATTAGCGGTTTTACCTTTTGCACGTTCATTACCCTGAATATCTTTGACAATAGTGGATTTTAACTTGAAACCAATTTTTCTCATTCTGTCCATACATTCAAAACCTAACGGCTGAACTTCAGAATTTTTATAGCTGTCACCGATTATTAAACACGCAAAACGACCTTCTTCAAGTAAATCATATCCGTTTTTTGCAACTTTTTCAAATAAATCATAGAATTGTTCTGTGCTTTCGCAATTAGATAAATCTTCTTTTTTATCAGAAAAACGAATAATATCATCATAAGGAGGGTGAAGCATCAGAAATTGCGCTTTTTCTTCTCCCAAAATTTCAAGTCTTGCTTTAACTTTTTCAACAGTTTCACTACTTGCAGAATCACCGCAAATTATATTTACATCTGTTACCAGTTGTTTTGAATTAAACTTTTGAGAAACACTATCAACAAGTTCTTGTTTTAATTCAACACCAACACAGCGTCTGTTCATATTTACAGCTTCAATGCCTGATGTACCTGACCCGAAAAACATATCAAGAACAACATCGCCTTTTTTAGTATAGCGTTCGTACATTTGCTGAGCAATTTGAGGTATATAATTTCCGTGATAATCATTGGAATGACCATGCTCTTTGAGTCTGGCCGGAAATAACCACAAAGAATTTGTAATAACATGAGAATAATCTCTCCATGCATTAAGATTTATATCGCTATATTTTGTCGTTTTTATATTTGGTTTTTGAACGACTTTTAAATCAGCCTTCTTGCGTGGTTTTAGTTTTGTATTGCCTAACAATCTTGTCAAAACAAGGTCCTCCCATTCGATTTTATATGTCGATTTTATAAAACTTATTCAAATTTGTAATCAAACATTCAGAGGATTTTGTGCTATTATTTTTATAGATTAAGGGGTTGAGTTTATGGCAAGAATCAAACAATTATCTAAAAATTTAATAAATCAAATTGCTGCAGGTGAAGTTATTGAACGTCCGGCATCAGTTGTTAAAGAACTTGTCGAAAACTCAATAGACGCAGGAGCAACAAAAGTCAGCATTGATATTACAAATGATTGCAGAGATATAAGAATTGCAGATAATGGTTCAGGTATTCATCCTGACGATATAATGCTTGCATTCTCAAAACATGCAACAAGCAAATTACCTGAAAACGAAGATTTGTATGATATTCATACATTTGGTTTCAGAGGAGAAGCTCTTGCAAGTATAATTTCAATTGCCAAAGTAACCTGCACTACAAGAACAAAAGATTTTGAAAACGGTACAAAAGTTAAATGTCAGGATTCTGAAGTCACACAAACCCAAACAGGATGCGCAATCGGAACAATTATGGAAGTTAAAGATTTATTCTATGACTTACCTGTTAGATTAAAATTTTTAAAAAGTTCAAATACGGAATTTTCATACATTCAGGAAGTTACGCAATCAATAGCACTTTCTCATCCTGAAGTTTCCGTTGAACTGAAAAAATACGGCAAAACAATTCTGAAAACAACAGGGCAAAACAATTTAACCCAAACAATTAAGGAAGTTTATTCTTCAGATGTGACGAACAATTTGAAAGAAGTATATAAAACCGACGAATTATCAGGTTTAAAAATTAGCGGTTTTGTAAGCACTCCTGATTACACACGTTCAAGCAAAAAGAGTTATCACACATATATAAATTCCAGAAGCGTAAAATGTCCTGTATTTCAAAAAGCAATAGACACCGTATACAGAACCTTGATGGCAAGTAATAAATACCCTTTTGTTGTTTTGAATCTTGAAATTCCGACACATGATGTTGATGTAAATGTTCACCCGACTAAAAAAGAAGTCAGATACAAAAATCCTAATCAAATCTTTAATTTTATTTACACTGCAATACAGGGTGGTTTGGCAAATTATAAAGAAAATTCAAACATAAAAAGTTTTTCAGCCCCAAATAATAATCCTGAGCCGATTTCTCAGAGTTTTTCACCAATAGTTCAAATGCCAAGACCGCAAGAAGAAATTTTTATAGATAAAGAATCTGATACTGTATATTTACCTCAAAATATAATGGATGAAATGGAAAATAATCCATTAAAAACAAAACCAACTACGGATTTTTCAAAACAATCCTCACAACAACAAATGTTTGAAGTTGAATCTCCAATAGAAGAAGATGCAGACAAAATTATTGGACAATATCATAATACATATATCCTGATAGAAACTGAAAATGGTTTAGAAATAGTTGACCAGCATATTGCAGAAGAACGATACAATTATGAAAAACTCCAAAATGATACAAATATTGTTTCCCAAATATTATTTGTGTCTGATGTTATTGAAATTTCAGCTTCAGAAGCTGAAATTATAAAAGAAAATCAGGAAAAATTTGAACATTTCGGTTATGGCATAGAATTTTTAAGTGAAAAAGAAATTATTTTCCGTAAAATTCCTCAAATCTTAGCAAAAGTAAGCCCGAAAGAAATTTTAGCAGATATTTTACAAAATATTGAAGGGGATATTGATAATCTTGAGGAACAAATTCTCAAAACTACTGCCTGCAAAGCCTCAGTAAAAGCAAATACACCGCTTTCTATATGGCAAATGCAAGAAATTATCAAAAAATGGCGCACAACAAAAATGCCATACACTTGCCCTCATGGCAGACCAATTTCACATACAATTAACCACAAAGAACTTGCAGCTTTCTTTCAAAGAACAAAATAATTTATTTTTCAGCTTTTCTTATATTTAAAATTTTATCAACAGGGATATTTATTGAATCTGCGATTTGTACTATTTTTTTGACAGTTAGGTTCTGTTCTCCTCTTTCAATTTTTCCAATATAATTTGTATGAACACCTACACGCTCCGCAAATTTCTCTTGAGATAAATTTAATTTTATTCTTTCTATTCGAAAATTCATCCCAATAGATTTTAAAATATCTTTATAATCTGTCATACGGCAATTTTATACTATTGACAGAGGGTATTCTATACTATTATAATAGTGTATTGATAGGAGAAAAATGTGTATAAAAAAACTATTTTGATAGACCTTGATGGGGTATTAAACAATTACAACGGTCACTTTGATTTAAATAATATTCCGGAAATCAAAGATGGGGCAAAAAATTTTTTAAAAACTTTATATAATACATATAAAATAAAAATTTTTACTACAAGAGATAAAGAAATCGTAATTAAGTGGATTAAAAAATACAATGTACAAAAATATATCTCCGATATTACAAACATTAAAGAGCCTGCATGGCTGCATGTAGATGACAGATGCATAAAATTCGACGGTAATTATTAAACTCTCATGGATGATATTAAAAATTTCAAAGTCTGGTATAAGAAATAATTAATTTCTGACTTTATTTTCGGTGCCTTCTTTTAATCTTTTAATATTCTCTCTGTGCAGATATATTACATAAATTGCAGCAATTAATGCATACACAACGTACGCCAATGGAGACTTCAAAAAATACATAATTACAGGTGCTAATGCCAGCGCAATTATAGAACCCAGCGAAACATATTTTGAAAACCATGTGATTAAAGCCCATATTACAGCAATAATCAAACCTGCCTGCCAATTTAGGGCAAGCAATGTTCCAACACCTGATGCTACTGATTTTCCGCCTGTAAATTTTAAGAAAACAGATTTGCTATGTCCTATTATTGCAAATACCGCCGCTAATACAGGTAATAAACCGATATTTTTAAATACAGTTGTGAATAAAACAGACAAAACAACAGGCAAAGCACCCTTTATCGCATCCAAAATCATTACGATAAAAAACCACTTTTTACCCATAACTCTTTTTACATTAGTTGCACCTGTCGAACCCGATCCGACAGTTCTTATATCCTGTCCGGTAAAAAGTTTAACAATTATATACCCCGTAGGAATTGAACCTATTAAATACGCACCAATTATAACCAATAATATTTGTATAAAACTTTCCATACTTACCTCACTATTGCTTTAATTTCTATTTAAAATAATTATGTTTTAATTCTTCAATACAGTCACCACCGTATTTTAAAAGAATTTCATTTGCTAAAACCCATGCAATTCTTGATTCTGCAACAACAGAGCAAGATTCAACAGCACAGACATCTGATCTTTCATAATGAGCCTGAGCTTCCTCATTTGTCTTTAAATCAACGGATTTTAACGGTTTTAACATTGTCGGAATCGGCTTCATTACAGCAGACACAACTAAATCCTGCCCGTTAGTAATTCCTCCTTCAATTCCTCCTGCGTGATTTGTTTGCCTTTCTATTTTACAATCATGAAGTGCAAACTCATCGTGATATTCGCTTCCGCAAAAACCAAGAGGATTATCACCAATTTCGACAACCTTAATACCGGGAATACTCATTACAGCTTGTGCTAATCTTCCGTCAATTCCCCTATCCCAATGAACATAAGAACCTAAACCTATGGGAAGATTTTTATATACTACGACAAATTTTCCGCCGACACTGTCACCATTTTCTTTTGTTGTGTCAATTTCCTGATGAAATTTGTCAGGACAACAAGCTTTTCCAATTTGTAATACTTCCGATTTTCCCTCAATATTTAATTCTTTTAAAAGCAATTTAGCAACAGCACCAACTGCAACTTCTATCGCTGTTTTTCTGGCGCTTGAACGCTCCAGAATATTTCTTAAATCCGTTTGATTATACTTTACACTTCCGGCATAATCCGCATGTCCCGGACGATAAACTGAAAAAGACTTATCATCAGTGCTGTCATCAGGTGAAACACTCATAATTTTCTGCCAGTTTTCAAAATCTTTGTTTTTAACCACAAGTGTAATCGGCGATCCGATTGTTTTACCAAAACGAACTCCTGATGTTATTTCAACAGTATCATTTTCAATTTGCATTCTACCGCCCCGGCCGTAACCCTGTTGACGGCGTTTTAATTCTGAATTTATAAAATCTGTATCAATGCTCACTCCTGCAGGAACTCCCTCTATTATTGCAGTTAAACATTTACCATGACTTTCGCCCGACGTTAAAAATCTGAATTTTTCCATTGATTTTTCCTTTTTTTCTAGTCTATCAGTTTTTTTATAATCTTTCAATCTATTAACTTATAATTTCTGTTTTTATTTATTCCCATACATAATAAAAAAACCGGCTTGATAAAGCCGGCTCTTAAATTTTAAAATTAATTATAAAAGTTTATTTACATCTTCGCAAATAAGTTCTTTTTTCAAACGATATCTTGTTAAAAGTTCATCCATATCAACTCTGTCATTAAATTCCTTATTTGCACCGTAATTCAAGACTTTCAAATTAGAATTTCCATAAAAACTTGCGATTTTTTCACCAAATCCTCCGTTTAAAATTCCGTTTTCTAATGTAATTACAACATCATGATTAGATTTTAAACCTTCAAGAAGTTCTTTATCAATTCCTGACAAGAATTTTGGATTAATTAAAGTTGCATCAATATTTAGTTTTGATTTAAGTTCTTCTTTAACTTTTTTACCCAATGAAAAGAAATCCCCCACGGCTATAATTGCAACTTTTGAACCTTTTTCAACAACTTTAAATTTATTTAATTTTAAATAATCAGTATTATCTTCAACCCCTGTTGAAACAAAATCAACATAAGGAACACGAATTGCAACAGGGTGTTTATCTTGTTTAACAGACCAATCAAGCATTTTCATATATTCTTCTTTGCAGGTTGGCGCAAGATACACAATATTTGGAATATTTGAAATCAAAGAAATATCAAATAAACCTAAATGAGTAGCATCGGCTCCGTTTATACCTCCCCAAAATACCAAAATTGTTGCAGGGGATTTATTTAGTGCCAAATCTTGAGATAATTGGTCATAAGTTCTCTGAATAAAAGATGAATGAACACCCCAGATAGGTTTTGCACCATTTTTTGCAAGACCTGAAGCATAAGCACATGCATGTTGCTCAGCAATTCCAACATCTGTATAGTTTTTGCCTAATTTATTTCTAAATTCGCTGTCCCACCAAAATACCCCCGGAGTTGCAGCATTTAGTGCAATTACTGTCGAATCATTTTTTACTGCATTCAAAATATAATCCTTAGTCAAGGTTTCATAACATTCAGGAATCACACCAGATATTTCGGATTTTTCACTCAATAACCCCGGCATTGACCAGTGTCCCCATTCTTTATTTTTAACCGCAGGCTCATATCCTTTACCCTTCAAGGTGTGAATATGAACAACTACAGGATGATCAATATCTTTTACTTTATTAAATGCTTCAATTAGTTTTTCTACATTATTACCTTCTTCAACATAAAGATAATCAAATCCGAATGCTTTAAACCAATTGTTTGCACAAGTACCGTTTGAATCTCTTAATTCTTTTAAGTTTTTATACAAACCGCCTTGATTTTCGGCAATAGACATTTCGTTATCATTTACAATAATTATGAAATTTGAACCTAATACAGATGCATTATTAAAGCCTTCAAAAGCTTCGCCACCTGATAATGAGCCATCACCAATAAGTGCAATAACGTTATATTTTTCACCTTTTAAATCTCTTGCTTTAGCTAATCCTGTAGCTAAACTTACAGAAGTTGAAGTATGACCTATCATAAACGGGTCATGAGGGCTTTCTTCATAGTTAAAATATCCTGAAATCTCAGGATGACCACAAGGATCTGTAAAACCTTGTTTTCTGCCTGTAAGCATTTTGTGCGGATAGCACTGATGAGAAACATCAAATACGAACCTGTCTACAGGTGAATTAAATACATAATGCAATGCAATAGTTGCTTCTGCAATTCCTAACCCCGGACCTAAGTGACCACCGATTTGATCTACTCTGTTCAAAATTCCCTGTCTGATTTCATCTGCCAAAATATTCATCTCTTTAACAGAAAGTTTTTTTACATCAGCAGGAGAATTAATGGTTTCTAATACTGTTGTTTCTAGTGTACTCATTGTATAATCTCTCCTATTCACTCTGTATAAATATAATAACATATAATATAACATCTTTGTCAATAGCCTTGCACCTTTACGAGATTTCTCTTGTATATTTTAAAATTTTAAGTAAAATATAATAGAAGGTTTTAATATATGAAAAAGATTGCATCTTTATTGTTTATTTGTTTACTTGTCGGATGTGTAAATACACAGGCAATAATTGTAACGCCTGAAAGCGTAAAACATTCAAATGTCACGACAACTATGCCCTATCAAAATTATTTGAAATATTACATTATTGATAACGGACAGATTAATCTTACTTTTAAACAATTACCTGCTGATGCTGAAAAAGATTTTGAAAAAAAACTTTCTAAAGAAGAAAAACAAGATTATAAATATGTAAAAAAAATTCAGAAATTAATCGATAAAGGTGCCTGGGGAGAAGCACTGTATAAGTATTATAATTTTTATCCCGCTCAGGTTCAATACTACAGAAACTGCATAAACAAAAAAGAATATTCAGAAGCCCTGAGAACACTTGAACAAATACGTAATATGGACAAATATTATCAGATATACAGTGAAGATTTGATAAATCAAAGTTTTGCTTTTTTATACATGAAATCAGGACAATATCAAAACGCTCTCCAATATTACAAAATTTTTGAAGACAAAGGAAAAGATTCAACATTTTCATCAATTGCAAATTGTTATTACAATTTAGGTGATTTAGATAATGCAATTTTATATATTCGCAAAATTAAACAATTGAGTTATGAAGATAAAGAACTTATATATTCAATAAAATTAAAACAAAATAACATAAAAGAAGCTCATAAATGGGCTTTAGAGCTGACAAATCAAAAATATAATTTCTCAAATCTGATGAAAGTTCAGACAACAGCCCCTAATGATACGGAAAAACTAAAATATTGCTATCAGGCAAGAAATACCACTATGAACGAAAATGAAATAGTTGAAGTAAACAGAATTATTGCCGAGTTAGAACAGAAAAAACTTGATAAACAATTATCCACACTAAAGCAATTTATAAAAATTCAAAAATGGTCCGAAATCGAAAAACAAATTCCCCCAAATATAACAATAAACGAAAAGACTGCAAAACAAGACGAATATTTTAAAACTGCACAAAATTATCTTATCAGATACGAAGGACAACAACTGACAAATGCATTCAATTCATTAAATCAAGATTTTGTAAACTATATACTTTCAAAACAAAACGAATACTATCAGGAACAAGCTGCACTTGCTCAGCAAGCATTACTTGAAGCACAACAGCAACAGGCATTAATTCAACAACAGCAATTGATAGAACAACAACAAATTCAACGCTATCACAATTTGAATCGAATTTATTACCTGTCAAATCCAAGGTATTTTATGGAACCGTATGATTTTTGGTACTAAGTTTTAGTAAAAAATACTTAACAATAGGCTTGTGTAATAAAAAATTTTTTGAAATAATTGCTATATGAATATCATTACCCAATATATTACCAAAAACAATTTACTCCCAAATCTGATAGAAAGTAACAATATTAAAGACGCCATTGACGAAGTTACTTATGATCAGTATGAAACATCAAACCCTTTGAGAATTAATTTTTATGACTATAAAAATGTGAATAACAAAGCGTTACAAACAACTCTCAAAACAACACAAAATATTGGTGCAGAAGTTTTATCAGCCTATACAAATCCCTTTTATCTTTTTCACAAGGCAATAAACATTCCGACAGATTACCGAAAAGCCGTTGATTCATATAAAAAACATTCTTCTTAAACTATTTATGCAGTTTTTCTTTCTTCTTCATCCGGAGCACCAACTGTTTCCAATAAACTTTCAATAACTCTGGGCATCTGACAAATAAATGAATAATGACCGGCAGAAAGAGAACATTTTTTGCAATCACAATTTATATAATAACATTCAAGAGCCTGTTGAGTCCAATTTTGAGTAATAGAATCAGACATTTCTTCATTTGCGGGAGAATAAAATTCTTCCTCGTATTCAAATAAATCTTCCATACAACCTCCCAAATGCTCGTAACCCAATTCTATTTTAAATTATAATTTAATCCTTTTTATCCTACATTTATATGAGTTTTTACAAAAAGAGGCAGAAAAATTCTGCCCCATGAATTTATCGTGAACGATAATATCCTTTTACTTTTGTTCCATCTGCACGTGTGTATGGCGCAACATAAACAGCTCCTGTTCCTTGTTGAACAGAATTATTTAACTCTACGGATGTAGGTATACCTATATAAGAATTTAATTGAGCCATTATCGATTTTTCATTATTTGAAAATTCCTCACTATTCATAGCTCCAATTTCTTCTCTTGAAAATATTCTATTTTCACCGCTAAAGGGATTTTTAAAACCACTAAAATTTTTTGCATTTTGTTGTGAATTAAATCGCCCGTCAGAGATTTGCTCAAATATTTTTGATTCATTTTGTATAAATTCATCAGGAGTCATTTTACCGATAGATTCATTTGTAAAAATTTTATCTTGCAAATATTTATTCACGTTATCGTAATCCGGTTGAATCGAAATAGCTTGACCTGTAGTATTTCCCCTTATTCTTTCTAACAATTTATCTAATATATTTTTTCGCTGTTCATCATAAGATATACTACCCGATAGTATAATATTTTGTTCAGAGGGGTTGTATTTTGAAGAAAAATCAGTCATAATTTCATTAGGACTTTCTAAATAAGTCCCGATGCTCTTATTGGTACCCATATTTGTAGTATGGTCACTGCCAATAGGAGCATCTTTTGTTATATAATACCTTTTTTTACCACTTTTTGATACTTCAATAAAATGATCTCCATTTTTACCTCTATATACTTCATAATGTGATACATCAGGTTTTTCTAAAGGTTTTAAATTTGGTTCATTCGGTAATCTTTGAGCATTTTTTATATCATTAACAAGTTCAGGAAAATTTTGTGCCTGCTGCGGATTCCAGCGTAATTGTTCCTGAACTCCGCGTCTTGAAAAATCAACTTGTCCGTTTTTATTTATTTGCCTTTCCTGTAAATAATCCTTATAATATTGCTTTGCATCAATATTATATTTTTTTCGTAATTCTTCTCCTAAATCATCAATATTACCGTAATTTTTCAATTGTTGACCAAAATATAATTGTTCACCTTTTCCTAAAACACCCCCCAGAGCCGCTCCGGTAAACATACCGCCTGCTGCTCCTTCTATAGAGTTTAATAAAGGATTTTGATGTTCCGTAATACTTTGACCAAGAGAAAACAATCCTCCGGCAAGTCCTCCTTCAACCACGCTACTACCAATATTTTGAGAAATTTTTCGTCCTAATTGCTTTTTTAAATATTGTTCTCCTAATTTTGCACCGAGTTTGCCTACACCACTTGCAGGAACGGCAGCAGAACCTATTTCTAATGCTGCTCCGCCAAATTGACGCAGTAATTCCTCCCGATATTCTTTTTCTGCATTTTTTTGATAACTTTCTATTTCCCGATTAATAATAGAAATTCTTTGTTCTCGTGATAAACTTGTATCTTTGGAGATTTCTTGTAAACGTTCATAAAAATTTGACATAACAGGCTAAGTCCTTTCTGTCAGGACTCTCGGCGATTGGTATAAAGCTTTATTATTTTAACATTTTATTTATATATACGCAACAAAAAAGGCGGCTTATTGCCGCCTTTTTACAAATTTTCACATATTTTAAACAATTGCCATATCCTTTGCAAAAGGATTAGAAGATTTTTCTCCCAATACTGTTGATCTGATTTCCATTAAATCCTGCTGCATTAATCTTCTTGGAGAACCATCTTCCATAGAATGATTTCTTAAAAGATAAGACGGATGGAAAATTGCCATAGCCTTATAAGTTTTTCCGTTAACCGTAACATCAAACCAATTTCCTCTGACTTTTGAAATTTGAACTTTCTTATCTTCCCAAAAAGATTTTAATGCTGTTGCGCCGCAAAATATAATAGCTTTTGGGCTCATTATATCAATTTGAGCAGTCAAATATCTTTCGCACATTGATTTCTCAACATCTGTAGGAACACGATTTTCAGGAGGTCTACATTTTACGGTATTTACTATATATAAATCATTTTCTCTTGAAATACCCGCATCAGCTAAAAACTTATCCAATAACTGCCCTGAACGACCGACAAAAGGTTTTCCCATTTCATCTTCTTGTTCCCCCGGAGCTTCACCAATTAACATTATTTTTGCTGTTTCAAGATTTCCGTCTGCAAATACAACATTATTTCTTGTACTTCCCAAAATACAATCATGACAATTTTCACACTTTTGCTGAAGCAAATCCATACAGCCTTTTTTAATCATTTATTAATCTCCTATTTTATTATTGTTCTTTAAAAATTCCCACCTGATATTTTTTACAATATCGTTTCAATTCTTTCATTATTATATCAGATAATAAAAATACTGCAATCAAATTCGGTACTGCAAGGAATAAAGTAAAACCATCAGATAGTCCTACAACACTTTTTAAATTCATCGCAGAACCGATAACAATAAATACACAATAAATTATCTGAAAAATTCTTGTTTTTAATTTTGTATCTCCGAATAAGAATGTCCAGCTTTTAACTCCGTAATATGAGCCGCAAAGCATAGTAGACAATACAAAAAATGCTGCCATTATAGTTAAAAGTACAGGGAAAAACGGACATACAGTTTCAAATGCGTGAGAAGTTAATTCAATTCCTGCTGCAGTTCCGAGAAAATCTTTATAAGCTCCTGTAACAACAATTATAAAAGCTGTTGCAGAACCAACAATTACTGTATCCACAAAGGGCTGCAACATAGCAATAAAAGCTTGTGCAACAGGTTTGCTAGTTTTAACGGCAGAAAACGCAATAGGAGCCGTTCCTAATCCTGCTTCATTTGCAAACATTGCACGACGAAATCCCCACAACATACAGCCGAATAACCCGCCGCCAATAAGTGCCTGAGGTTTAAATGCTTCTTTTATTATAAGTGCAACCGTATGCGGTATATTATGAATATTTATCAAACAAATTATAAATGCAGATAATACATATAAACTACACATTACAGGTGTTACTTTTGAGGTAAATTTGCCTATTGATTTAATACCGCCGATAACCGTAACATAAGTAATTATTGCGACTATCAGACCAAATAACCATCTGCAATCCGTAAACCAGCCTGTAACATTAGATATTTGAGTAGTAATAGCATTTATCTGAAATAAATTCCAACCCCCTATCATTGCAAAAATACAACATAGCGCATAAATATTTGCAAGATACGGAGCATAAGGTTTAATCCACGAAGCTCTCAAGCCGTTAATAATATAGTACATCGGCCCCCCTGAAGATGAACCGTCTTTATTGATTTGCCTGAATTTTATACCCAGTAAAACTTCTGAAAATTTTAAAGCCATAGAAAAAATTCCTGCTGTAACCATCCAGAAAATAACCCCCGGACCTCCAATAGAAACAGCAAGAGCTGAACCTACAATATTACCCATGCCGGCTGATGCCGAAATAGTAGCTGTTAAAGCTTGAAAAGAGGATACTTCCCCTTGTTTTTTACGTTTTATAATATCGTTGTGTTCATATTTTTTACGTAATAAATCTAAAGCATGTTTAAAACCCCATATACCTATAAAACGTGTTTTAAAAGAAAAATATATTGCGGCAATAATAAGCAAAGCTATCAAAAATTCAACCCGCACACCTCCAATTGTTATGTGAGAAAAAATTATCCCTGAAATTTTATTGGCTATTGGGGACAAAAAGCTATCAATTTGGCTATCTAAATTCATAAATAGATATTACAATAAACACAATTTTTTTCAAAATTCAATGCTAATATGGATATATTAAAATAATACAACTGTATGGTTCAAAGATTTTTTATTCGTTATATTATAATCTTAGATTGGAGCAAAAATGAGTAAAGAATTTGACAGCTTTGGCATAATTTCAGATGAAATATCTGACGAAAATATAGATTTTCATAAATTGCAAGAACTTCAGGCAGATGATGATGAACAAGACGGTGAAGATGTTTTAAAATCAGTAGAAGCGCCTAAAGTTCAAGAAAGTTTAGGATCAATAAATTCTGATGACAGTGTAAAAATATACTTAAGGCAAATCGGGAAAATCCCATTGTTAACCAATGAAGAAGAACTTGAACTTGCAAAAAGAATTCAAGAGAAAAAAGATAGTTTTGCAAAAGATATTTTAGTAAATGCAAACCTCAGATTAGTTGTCAGTATTGCGAAAAAATACATTGGCAGAGGCTTGTCATTTCTTGATTTGATACAGGAAGGAAATGTCGGTTTAATTAAAGCAGCCGGAAGATTTGATTACCGCAAGGGTTACAAATTTTCTACGTATGCAACATGGTGGATACAACAATCAATAACCCGTGCCATTGCTGACAAAGCAAGAATAATCCGACTTCCTATACATATGATAGATTCTATCAGTAAAATAAGAAAAGCAACAATAGACCTAACTTCAGAACTTGGCAGAACACCATCAAAACAAGAAATTGCATATCGTATGGGGATTTCAGTTCAGAAACTTACATCCATAATAAAATCTGCACAATCAACAATTAGCATGGATACACCGGCAACTTCTGATGAAGATTCTTCAAAAATTGCCGATTTTATTGTTGATAATTCTACGATCACACCTGACAGCAGAGTTTCTCAGGATAATTTGTTAGAAGATATAAGAAAAATTTTAAATCAATTAAGTCAAAAAGAACGTGATGTACTAATATTAAGATATGGTCTTGATAACAACGGCTCAAAGAAAACTCTTGATGAAATCGGCACACAATATGGTGTTTCAAGAGAAAGAATCAGACAAATTGAAACAAGAGCCATTTCAAAACTAAAAAAACTTTGCAAAAATGAAAAACTTCATGACGGTCTGATGAACTATTTTGCAACATAATTTTTTAGATTTTGTTTATATCTATTAAACCTTTTTGAACTGCTAAAATTACTAATTGCATTTTATTTTTTGCATTGTATTTTTTATACAGTAAATTTATTGCGTAAGTTATATAATTTTTTTTTAAACCTGTATATAAAATTATTTCTTTATACGACAATCCTTTGGCAAGTGCATACAAAATATCGTTGTCAAACTGACCTTCCTCTATCATTTTTTTTATTGTAATTTTCATCCCACCCCTTTATAAGCAGCTGAGATAAATTTTATATTATTTTCATTATTGTGAATATTAGTCATTAGTTTAATAACAAAAATTTCTTTTTATGTAACAAAAATTTGAAAAATAAAAATAAATTATTGATATTCTGCAATAATTGTCATAACATCATAAAAAATAGAGGAAATGAAGTGGACATCTTCAGCTGAAGCCGCAGCCGTAAAAGCCGGAATACTCAAATTTATTTACATCCTTGCGTGCAATTCAGGGGTGATAAATATTTTTAAGTTGTCCTCTATTTAAAAAAGAGGATTTTTTAATGCCGGTAGGAACACCAGTACATATTCACAATAGCAAAATAGGAACATGCCCGCACGGTTTGCCACAGGGTGCATGCCCTATCTGCAGCGGAATGGCAGGAGGCAACTCCACAACAAAAAGAGATATTCCCCGAAATGTCGGAGAAATGACATATAATCAGTGCGCTGCTATAGGAGCGATGCTTAAAGCACAAAAAGCCGCTCAACAAAGAGCCCAAGCAGCACAACAAAATTATATTCAATCTCTCATTCAGTTTCAAAAAGGACTTGAATCAACTCATCAAAAGATTTTAGATCTTGCATACAATATTTCAAAATCCGCACCAAAAATAATTTCTGCTCCGGTGAATTTTATATTGACACAAGTTGTTGCAAAAGCAATAAATTTAATCAATTCCATACCTACAGTAATTTCGAATATTTCACAAAAATTTGCGGAAATTTCAGATAAATTAACTGCAATATATGGTGAAATTAAAGCCGCAGTATCAAAAACAATTTCCGAAGTATGGACAAAAACAAAAAAACGCATTAAATCCCTATTCTTCATATTTGAAACAGATGAAAACGAAAACGAAGAAAAAAAGATTGATGAAGCCAAAAAAACATTTCACTTAAAAACATTTATACACAAATTAGCTCAAAAACTTAAACAAAAAGAAGGAAAGATAACAAATGAACATTAGTCCTTTACACGATTCAGAAACTATAAGACAACAAAGAAACTTAACGCCTTCTCAAAAACGTAATGTTTATAGTACCAAAGAAGGAGTTATTGTAAACAATTTTGTAAAAGAAAATGAAATAACACTTTCAAATGCAAAAGATACATATATTATCGGCGAAAATATTACAATGCCAAAACAGCTATATACAGATAATCAAATTGTGGATAAAAAACTTGTGCCGCTAAGTGCAATAGCACTTGGAGTAATGTCATCTGTTGCATTATTAAGTGCATTTGTAAGTCACAGTTCCAAAATTGCAACCAATCTTGCGAAAGAAAAATGGCTTCCTGCCGTAACGAGAAATGTTCAGTTAAGTAACGAAACATATCAGGTAATCTATCAAATGGTACAAAACCCAAACAGAAAAACATTTACAGCAGGCGCAGGAGTATTGGCACTTTCTGCAATGGCATTTATGGGTAAAACATTTTTCGACGGATTTAAAGATGTATGGGTTAAACGAAAAGAAGCAAATATACAAAAAAATCTTCAGGAAAACTTAATTCAAGTTGAAACCCAATCTTTTTCCGGCAAAATGCAAATAATCAGAAGCATGCTATCAAAATACACAAACATCTTTGAAAAATATCTCAAAAATGATAATGAAAAAGCAAATCCTGAATTTGGGAAAAACCACTTTTCACACGTATCATTTACATCTTCAAATAAAGAAAAACCCTCATCATTTATAGGCAATATACTTCTTGGCGCCGGCACTTTTGCAGGAATAATAGGTTTAGGTTATCTCTCACTAAAAAATCTGAACAAAGGTAAAACTTACCTGCAAAAATATATGAATGACACAAAAAAAGGTATTGAACAACTGGTAAAAACTTCTACAAATGAAACAAAAGATATAGATAAAAATAATCTGGAACATTTATTTATGTCTATAGATGCAGATGAAGATTTTATACGTAAACAAATCAATTCACTAAGTTGGGGAACAAATGAAGAAAAAGAAAATCTTATCAAAAAAATTGTTGAAAAAATTAAAACCTCAACAACTAAAGTAAACCCAAATATTGGGGGAGACGGAACTCCAAAACCTGCATTTAATTCTTTTGTAGACGATTACAGAACATTTTTCTACAACTGGTTACTTGACACTTCTAATCCTCAGTTCAAACAATTATTTTTAGGAATTACAGGAATAACCGCTGCAAGTTATGGCGGAAAATTGACAGGAGATGCAATAAAAGAGGTTCAGGTAAAAAAAATAAATGCCCAAACAGAACTTGAACTTCAACAACGTCTTGTTTCAACAGAATTGAGGAATTTTAAATCAAAAAAAGATGCCGCAATATTCCCACTGATTAAAGAATTTTATAATCAGGTTGACAGCGGGAAAAGAACAAAAGAAGAATTAAAAACAATGGCAGAAAATATATTATCTGAAATTAAAAACGGACCACCATTTGTATATTCATAGGAAAATAATTTATGACTAATCTGTTAAAAATACAAAATTTACAACAAACCCAATATAACACCGGACACAAAGTCGGATGCGAAGTTAAAATGCCAAATAACCGGAGAAATTATTGTATCTTTGATCAGAATAAAGTTGACTATTTTGTAAAACAAAAAGAAAATGCCTTACCATATTTAAGTAATATTTTGGCAAATTCTCAAGATGAAGTTCAAATAACTGAAACACTCTATATTATGGATAGAATGATTGATAATGGCACAAAGGGAATTGATAAACTTTACCCGGTTTTTTCGAGATTTAACAACACAAGCTCACCTAACATTCAAACTTTTTTAGCAGGAATTTACCGTAAAATACAGGTTCCTGACGCCTTTGGCCCATTAGTTAAAATGCTTATACAAAATTCTATGAAACCACAAACACCAAATCAGTCATTTGATCCAAATGAAGAAATTGGTGGTGCTATATTGAGCTATTTATCAGACAGATTCAGAGGATAATTATTTCAATATTCATATAAAATTTTTGCCTTGAAATTGATTTGTGTTCCTGTTAAACTAATCTGTAACAAAAATCTTTCCTGTAATTGGAATTTGGGATGAAAATATGAAATTTACTCCTGACTAAATCAATTAAAAGGAGAGCTATTAAAGAAAAGGAAGGGATTTTAAAATGAATAAAAGAGTACTTTTATGTATAATGGACGGTTGGGGAATTTCAACAGGCTCAGAAAAATATGATGCCACTAAATTGGCTAATCCTGTAAATGTTCCACGCTTAGAAAAAGAAGAAAAATTTATTAAAATAAAAGCTGATGGTGAAAATGTCGGATTACCGGCAGGCCAAATGGGAAATTCCGAAGTCGGACACTTAAATTTGGGCGCCGGCAGAGTTGTTTATCAGGATTTATCAAGAATTAACAATGCTATTAAAGATGGTTCATTTTTCAAGAATGACAAATTTTTAGCAGCAGTAGAACACGTTAAGAAAAATAATTCTGCATTACATATTTACGGACTTGTTTCAACAGGCGGCGTTCACTCATCATTAGACCATGTGTTGGCTTTAATCCAATTTGCTGCACAAAATGGTTTGACAAAATTTTATGTACATGCATTTTTGGATGGTCGTGATACTCCTCCGTCAAGTGCCTGTGAATATTTACAAATTGTGGAAGATGAATTGAAAAAATACAATTTACCTCCTGTTGCAACTGTTATTGGCCGATATTACATAATGGACAGAGACAATCGTTGGGAAAGAGTTGAAAAAGGTTACAATGCATTGTTATTTGGAGAAGGTAACAAAGCAAATTCTGCAATAGAAGGAGTTAAGAAATCTTATGAAGAAGGAATCACAGATGAATTCGTCCTTCCAATCGTTGTTGGGGGAGAAGAATCAAGAATACATGATAACGATGGGATCATATTCTTTAACTTCCGTCCTGACAGAGCAAGAGAAATCACAAAGGCAATTAACTTTACTGATTTTGACGGATTTGAAAGAAAAAAAGTCTTAAAAAATATTCTCTACACTACAATGACAAGTTATGATGCAAGTTTCAATTTCCCAGTTGCATTCCCTAAAGAAAAGCTTGTAAATATTTTGGGAGATGTGTTGGAAGCAAACGGAATTAATCAATTCAGAACAGCAGAAACCGAGAAATATGCTCACGTTACATTCTTCTTTAACGGAGGAATTGACGAACCTCAACCTCACGAAACAAGAGTTCTTGTTCCGTCACCAAAAGTTGCAACATACGATATGCAGCCTGAAATGAGCGCTCCTGAGGTTTGTGAAAATGTTTTAAAAGCAATAAACGATACTAAATATCAATTCATATTAGTAAACTTTGCAAACCCTGATATGGTTGGTCATACCGGAGTTATAGAAGCAGCAACAAAAGCTTGCAAAGTTGTTGATGAATGTGTCGGTAAAATTGCTGATGCATGTAAACAAAACGGTATTACGATGCTTTTAACTGCAGATCACGGAAATTCAGAAACAATGTTTAATGAACAAACAGGCAAACCTCATACGGCACATACAACAAATGAAGTTCCGTTCGTTCTAATCAATGCTCCGCAAGGAACAGAATTAAAAGAAACCGGTGCATTATGTGACATTGCTCCGACAATTTTACAATTATTCGGCATTGAACAACCAAAAGAAATGACAGGACATTCATTGATAAAAAAGTAGGATAAGTAATTAAGTAGTTAAGTAATTAAGTTCATTTCAGAAATTAATTACTTCAATGTATAACTATTATTGCTAACAATAAATAACTTGATAAGTACTTATATACTTCATTACTAAACTACTTTACAAGGAAAAACAAAATGACCAAAAATACCACCGACAAATTAAATATAGATTTTTCATTTAAAAAGAATAATGTTGATGAATTGTTTTTCAATCTTAGTGAAGATCCTGAGGGATTTAAAAACAAGGATTTTCGCTATACATTGAGTATGATTTATCAAATTGTGGAAGATGAATTTGCCGGAGTATTTTTAAGTCCAAATTCTCCTACCAGAAATACAAATTTTTATTTGATAAATGAAAACGGTAAATATTCATTTTTTGTTACTCCGACAAATAACTTTGAATATTACTTAAAATCAAAAGGTTCATTATTCAGATTTCGTCCGGAAGAACTTGACGGCACGCGCGGATATATATTGGCTTGGGATTTGGTTATGGATTATTTCGGAGGTTTTGGAAATGTCGTTGACCATGATGCACTTTCTGAAACTTTCATATACATGAATAAATTAACTTATTTTGTAATGAAGTTAATTGAAAAGTTATATTTTATACCAACCGTAAAACGTAACGGAACAATGTTTCGTATAATTTATGAACCTATTATCAATAATCAGCAGATGGCAAGAATTGTTAACCAATTCGAAGAATGTATGCCTGATAATTTGTTTATCAAAGGTGAAAAACCAAAGAATTTTATTTATGAATTTATTTATGAATATTTGAATTATGTCCTTTATAAATTCCTGAATATAAAAATGTTTCGTTTCAAAGATGTTCAATCAGGAACTTATCTTTTGAAAGATTTGGAAAGAAAATCTGTCTTAAAGGGAAAAGATTTAGCCGAAAGTTTTACAAACTGGTTTGATGAGCTTTATTTGGGTAAATATGATGTTATACCTTTCTTTAAAATAGAAAAACAAGAAGATGAAATTTTCAGACTAAAAGTTCATATCAAAAACAGAAAAACTGATGAAGATGTTCTTATTGATAAACTTTATACGGATGAAGAAGTTTTTGGAGCAAAAGCAAACGATATTGCAAGAATTGTTGAAAAGCAATTAAATTATGCTCTTCGTTACATGCCGGAATTGGAAGATTTATTTGAAGATGAGGACAAGTTATATCTTGATTTGAATTTGAATGAAGTTTATCAAATAATTACAAAAACAGCCTATTATCTTCAAAAAGCACAAATTGAGGTAATTTTACCAAAAGAATTGTCTAATATTGTTATTCCAAGAGCATCAATCAACGCAAAAGTTAAAGAATCCCGCTCTGAAGATTTGGCAGACATTATAAACAGTAACAGTTCAGGAAAATTATCCTTAGATGATATTCTTGATTTTTCTTATGAAATAGCTATCGGTAATGATAAAATCTCAGTTGAAGAATTCCAAAAACTTGTTGCAGAAAATAAAGGATTAATAAAATACAAAAATAAATATGTATTAATCGATCAGGATGAAAGCAAAAAAATATTTGAACAACTTGCAAAACTTAATTTAAAAACGATGTCAAGAATGGAATTAATCCATGCTTCATTGTCAAAACAACTTGATCAATATGATTTTGATTATGATGCAGCGTTTGCAAGAGTATTAACAGATTTTACAAAACCTGTAGATATAACATTGCCGAAAAACCTAAACGGAACACTAAGACCATACCAAGAGATCGGTTTAAAATGGTTATGGACAAACGTAGCTAAAGGATTCGGCGTATGTATGGCCGATGATATGGGATTAGGTAAAACTATTCAGGTTATAAGTTTACTTCTTAAAATGAAAGAAGAAAATAAACTCAAAAAACCTGTTTTGGTTATTTGCCCAACAACATTGATGGGTAACTGGATGAAAGAATTACAAATGTTTGCACCTGAACTTGATACTGTAATATACCATGGAACAGACAGACAGCTTGATGTAAAACACGATGTTATTTTAACTACATATGCAATTATGCGTATAGATGTAGAAGAATTGAAAAAGCAGGCTTGGAGTGTAATTATTGTTGATGAAGCTCAAAATATCAAAAATCCTGACACCGCTCAAACTCTTGCAATTAAAATGCTTAAATCAGATGTTAAAGTTGCAATGACAGGTACTCCGGTAGAGAACAGATTAACGGAATTATGGAGTATATTTGATTTTATCAATAAAGGCTATTTAGGTTCATTGAGAGAATTTCAAAAAAGTTATGCAATACCTATTGAAAGATTTAAAGAACATTCAAGAGCAAATAAATTAAAGATGTCAATCTCACCATTTGTTTTAAGACGTTTGAAAACTGATAAAAACGTCATTACAGACTTACCAGACAAAATGGTACTCAATGAATATTGTTACTTGTCTAAAGTTCAGGCTGTTCTGTATGAAAAAACTCTTAATGAAATGATGCAAAAAATCAGCGGATTTACCGGAGTTAACAGACGTGGTAATATTTTCAAACTTATTACAGCCCTAAAACAAATTTGTAACCATCCGTACCAGTTCCTCAAATCCGGAGAAATGGGCAGAGAATTATCCGGAAAAATGGAAAAATGTCTTGACCTTGTTCAAAGTATACTTGATAATGGCGAAAAAACACTTATTTTCACTCAATATAAAGAAATGGGTGACATATTATGCAAAGTTATTGCTCAGGAATGTAATACAGATCCGTTATTCTTCCACGGAAGTCTGACAGTTCCGCAACGTGAAGAATTAATTGACAAATTCCAAAATAATGAAGATTCAAAAGTGATGATTTTGTCTTTAAAAGCCGGCGGTACCGGTTTGAACCTGACAAGTGCAACTAACGTTATTCATTACGATTTATGGTGGAATCCTGCAGTCGAAGATCAGGCAACAGACAGAACATATCGTATTGGTCAGGATAAAAATGTAATGGTTCACCGAATGATTACATTAGGTACTTTTGAAGAAAAAATTGATGAAATGCTAAAATCTAAAAAAGAACTTGCAGATATGGCAGTATACGAAGGTGAAAAGATTATTACAGAACTTACAGACGAAGAAATCTATGAAATATTCACACTTACAGCGTAGAATATTAGGTAATTGTATTGATATTTATGAGTTTCTTTTTTATTGCAGAAATTAAAATAACAATTTTTTTATTTGTACCGAATTTGAAATATAAATTATTAAAACATTTATCTATTTTGTATCTGTTTAGACCAATAAACTTCGCAATTTTTTTAAAGGTATAACCCTGAGCATAATAAGTTAAAATTTCTTTTTCTATATCATCTAAAACAACCTTTTTCATATTCACCCCTTTACATTCTGAATATATTCAGAATATCCTTTAATAATATCGCATAGTATTTATTTATGCAACGAAAAAATGATAAAAGTTTACAAATACGAAGTGCTATAGGCAAAATTATTAAAAAACAAAGACTTGAAAAGCAAAAGTTTTCCTGCAACAAATTGGAGGAAGAGTATGACATATCAAAAGGCCATATAAATAAAATAGAAAAAGGAAATATTGACTGCAAAGTTATAACAATGTGGAAAATTGCTGAAGCTCTTGATATGAATTTATCTGACTTAATAAAATTAATTGAGGAAGAACTGGGACAGGATTTTAATTTAATTGATATATAAAATAATGCGTATGTTTTTTTAAAAACTAACCTTGTATAAATTTTACAGCAAATTTCACAAAGAGCTATTTATTGTCACCCTGAACTTGTTTCAGGGTCATACAAATTGTTAAATACAAAACTTCCAATATTTCACTATTTATTCCAAACTCACACATATATTTTAAGATTCTGAAACGAGTTCAGAATGACATGACGAGATTAAATAATAGCAGATATCGTACAAACTTACACCAAAATGGAATTAGCTCCCGTTTTTCTAATAAAGAAACGGGAAATTAAGCATAATTTTCTTGTTTAATACTTTATTGCCATATGATAATGTTTATTATATAATCCTCACATAGGGATATAGAATTAGAGGGATTAAATAATTATGGTTAATAAAGTAGCATTCATTTTCCCGGGACAAGGCGCTCAGGCTGTTGGAATGGGACAAGATTTGTATAATAATTATCCGGCTGCAAAAAAGGTTTTTGATACAGCTGATGAAGTTTTAGGCAAAAGCATTACAAAAATGTGCTTCGAAGGTCCTGAAGAAGCTCTTAAAGAAACAGTTAATACCCAGCCATCAATTGTTACAATGTCTATTGCGGCATTAGAAGCTTTTAATTCTAAACTAAATATTAAACCTAATTTTACAGCAGGACATAGCTTAGGGGAATATTGCGCAATGTACTGTTCCGGTGTTATGAATCTGAAAACAACTTTAGAAGCTATTCAGCAACGTGCAAATCTTATGGGGCAAATCAAAGGCGGAGCTATGGCTGCCATTTTAAATGCTCCGGAAGGAAGTATTGAAAAAGCACTTAAAGAGGCTTCTTCTGTTGGTTATGTAGATGTTGCAAACTATAATTCTCCTGTTCAGGTAGTTTTAACCGGAGATGAAAATGCAATTAAAAAAGCAGGAGAAATCTTAATGGAAAGCGGTGCAAAAAGAGTTGTTCCTCTGGCTGTTTCGGGAGCTTTTCATTCAAAATATCTTGAAAATGCAGGTAAAGAATTTTCTGATTTTGTAAAAGATCTGGATATAACAAGTGCTTCAATTCCGGTTGTAACTAATGTTGATGCAGCTGCAACTATTTCTGCCGAAGATTTTAAAAATAAAATGCCGAGACAAATTTATTCATCAGTGCATTGGACTCAAACTATCAATAATATGATAGAAAACGGAGTTGACACATTTATAGAATTTGGCCCGGGTAAAGTTCTTGCAGGCTTAAATAAAAAAATCAACCCAAGTGTAAAAACTTATAATGTGTATGATTCTGAATCTTTGGAAAATACAATTTCAGAATTACAAAAAGAATTATCTAATGTATAAAATGTAGATTGAAGTCAAAAACTTCAATATTAAATAAGGAGAAAGATTAAAATGAGTGAAAGAAAAATTGCTTTAATTACAGGCGGATCAAGAGGTATCGGCTTTAGTTGTGCCAAAGAACTTGCCAATGCAGGATGTGACATTATTATCAATGATATTTGTGATGCTGCAACTGCACAACCGGCTATTGACGAAATCAAAGCATTAGGTGTTAATGCATGGTTTTATCAATTCGATGTTTCAAATGATGAACAGGTAAAAACAGCTGTTGATAAAATGATTGAAGAACACGGACACATTGATATTCTTTTGAACAATGCCGGAATTACAAAAGACGGTTTATTCTTAAGAATGGATGCTGAACAATGGGAAAGAGTTATTAAAATCAACCTTGGTTCAGCTTATTACGTAACTCATGCTGTTATCAAATATATGATGAAAGCAAGACAAGGTTCTATCATCAACATGTCTTCAATTGTTGGTGTTCACGGAAATGCAGGTCAGGCAAATTATTCTGCTTCAAAAGCAGGTTTAATCGGTTTGACTAAAACTTTAGCCAAAGAATTTGGTTCAAGAAATATCAGAGTAAACGCTGTATGTCCGGGATTTATTCAAACTGCAATGACTGCTAATTTAGGCAATATTGAAGAATACGCCGCAGCAATTCCGATGAAAAGATTCGGAACACCTGAAGATATTGCAAAAGTTGTGAAATTCTTAGCACTTGATACTGATTATGTAACAGGTCAGGCAATCGAAGTTGCCGGCGGTTTGATGTTATAATAATCAATAGAATTTGGCAAAAAAAGAACCCTTTTCAGGGTTCTTTTTTTATTCATCAAATTTGAATTCTAATTGTTGAGGATCTTTCCGGACAAATGTTGTTTTCTTTTCTGTTTTCTTTGGTAAATTTTCTATTTTTGGATAAAGAACACTGTCGATATCACTAAAATGAACCCTCTTACCCATAATTTTATTTAAATGATATTGAACAGTTTTTCTTATTTCATCAAGCATTCCTCTGCTTTGTTTAAACCTTAAAAATGCAGGGTTTACCGGAGCAAGAGTCCTTTTGGTAATATTTTCATGAAATTCATAATCATCCAATTCATAACGCATATTTCCTGCAGAATTCTTTCCGGCAGGTTTAAAGATAGCTTTTAACATTATTTCTTTGTTTCTCGGAGATCTCAATAAAACATTGTCATGCCTTACATAATCTAAAATATTATTTTTAACAGCTTTGCATATTGCTTTTACATATTGGCTATGCGCATCACCGTTTGTCCATATAGAATCAGATTTTGCAAGTCCTATTTGCTTCAATCCTTTTAAATTTTCCATAATCGGTACATCTGCACCGGTTGCGAGATATGAGAGATTATTACGTCGATACACTGAACGAACTATATTGAATTTTGAATAATCATCATCAATTTTTAGCAAATCATGAACCATCTCCCTATGCTTTGTAGTTTGCGGAGAAACCCGTTCGACTTTTTTCTGTATTCCGTGCACCTGACGTAAATTTTTATAATAATCTTCATTTAACCAATTTACGATATGTGAATTTAAAGTTTTATACAACTTATGATCCTCTGAAGGGTTCACAAATTTTAAAATTCCATCCTCTCCTTTTGTAAAAACACTTACTCTGAAAGAATGACCAAAATTAAGATTCCTATTATTTTGAACAGAATTTACTTGCATATTATTCACCCCTAAATTTACTTTGTGCATATATAATAACAAAATATAAAAAATTTTGCTAAGAATTATAAAGTTTTATATAAAACATTAAAGTTTTAAAAATCGATATCCGTAAAACTAATTATGGTAGAAAAATTAAGTGCGCAACAATTAAAGCAACTAAATAGTTACTTAAAGGCAAACCCTAAAGTTTCACGACAGCAGGCTACAGAACTGTTGTTCAAATTTGATACAAAAAAAACAAATGAAAATAAAGGTTTAACCTTAGAAAAATCAAATAAAAATTCTCCAAAAGTCCATACACTTATTTTAAAAACAAAAAATGGGAATTATAATGTTAATAATATTTTAGAAAAAAGAATAAAAAATATTTCTACCAATATAAAAAAAGCCGAACAAGAAAACGGATTTATGGGAAAAGCGTGGAGTGGATTTAAAAACCTTACAGGAATTGGTGACAGTTCCGACAAAGTACGAGAACAGCAAACACAGGAAAAGAAATTACTTGCACAATTTAATTCTAATCCTCAAAATCGAGCAAAGATTTTTGAACAACTAACAGGACAAAAATATACAAACGAAAATTTGGAAAAATTTATCAAAGGTCAAATTAAATTAAAATCCGAAATGGCATTACAAGGATATAAAGAAGGTCAAGAAATGGCAGTAGATGTCGGAGCAGATATTGTTTCAGGTATCGCTGCTGTTGGTATATATTCGGCTGCCGTTGCAGCGGCCCCGTTCACAGGAGGTGCATCAATCGCAGTAGGTGTTGCCGCGGCAGGTGCAAGTGGTGCAGCAATTAAAACAGGATTGAAAGCTGCAGATGCTGCCTCTGGAGGAAGAAAATACACGTTACAAAATGCAGGACACGATGCTGCAACCGGGGCATTCTCCGGTGTAATTGCTCCAATAACCGGAGGTATGGGTGGAGCGGTTGGTAAAACAGTTGCTACAAAACTCGGAATACAAGCAGTTAAAACTGTTGGTAAAGAAGTTGCAGAGGAAGTTGTTGAAACAGGAGTTAAACAAGGAATAAAACAATGTATAAAAACAGCATTAACAAACCCGACGGGGTATGAATATGTCGGAGGAAATATTGCCAAAAGAGGTGTAGCAATGACGGCAGAAATGGCATCAGACGGTGCAGTGGGAGGTGCTGTTGATAATGCATTCAGAACTGCACTTGACGGAGGTAATTTATCTGATATTGCAAAAGCAGCAGGAGATGGTTTTGTAGGTGGTTTAATAATTTCCCCTGTAATAGGTGGAGGTTTTAAAGCTAGCGGCAAAATAGGACATAAAATAGGTGAAGAACTTAACCCCTTAATTCCATTTGGTAAAGCTCCAAAAGATGTTCCCCAAATAGTTGTCGAGAAAAAATCTCCACATGATTTATATCCAGCATCTGACGCCGTAGAAATTGCAAAAATGAAGGAGCGGCTAAAAATACAATCAGATGGTACAGAAGAGATAGAACTTAACGAGATTACAGGCAAACAGTATAAAAAACAAATTGAAACTGAAAAAACAAGAGAAAAATTTTGTTTCGATAAAGAGGGCAAAGATTTACCTGTTGGGGCAAAATATACTGTAATCGAAACAATGAATGACGGAGATTACAGAATATTTAAAGCAACTCAAAGTGGTTCTAATCCGGGATACTGGGTTGAACATATCGGAAGCGGAGATTTATATTATTTTAAGACAGGTAACGGACTTCAAAATGTAACAGAACATGTTTCATCTCAGTTATACAGAGCTGCAGGGATTGATACTCCGGAAATGAATCTTATTGCGGGGCCAGGCTTTGATGCTAATAAAAGTCTTGATAATTGTTGGATAAAAAGTAGAGCTGTGGCAGATTTAAAGCCAATTTCAGAAAATCCTCAATCTGCGTATGAGGGATTTGCTGTAGATGCCTGGCTTGCAAATTGGGACGCAGTTTGTTCAGGTAATACACTAATCAAAGATGGAAATGCTGTCAGAGTTGATTTTGGCGGGACATTTGATTTTAGAGCAAGAGGGGCTCGTAAAAAGTTCGGAAATGAAGTAATAGAGTTATCAAGTCTAATTGATCCTCAAATAAATCCTGAATCTGCAAAAATATTTCAAGGTATGACAAGAGAAGATTTAATAGCATCTTTAAAGAGAGTACAAAGTGTTACCCAAAATGATATAGACAAAATTTATGATTCTGTAAAAATGTATATGAATCCTGAACTTTTTACAACATTGCAAAACAGACAAAAATATTTAGGATTTATATTACGAGAAGCAGAATCAACTCCTATTAAGCCTGAACAAACAATTCAAGATTATGTAAAATTTTTAGAAAATAAAGTTTCTTCAAAATACAAAAAACACATTACAAAAATGAATAATGATTCTGAACAAAGAAGCAGAATAATGGGACAATTGAAAAAAGAACGTGATGAAGTAATGAGCGATGAAGATTTGACAGCATTATGGAAATATAAAAGCAGTTCCTTTACCGCAAATACTTGTATTCAAAAAGGGGATTTAGATAATCCTTTGGTTACATCTTTAGATAAAGCTCTTGAAAAAACAGAATTACCTGAAAATTTAACTTTATACAGAGGGGATCATTTTCGAACAGATATGCATATAAATTTTAGATACCAAAAAGATTTTCCGGAATTAGCAAGGGAAGGTTATGGGATAAATGCATATGAAGATCACCAATCTGGCAAATTAATTGTTAGCATGTATGGGAAACATGATGACTTTGGGAACGAAATCCCTGGTATTGATTACGAAAATGGGATTAAAATTGAATTTACCAGTATGGATGATGTGATACACAAAATATTTAAAAAAGGTAAAATAGTAAAAGAACAACAATTTGTATCAACTACGGTAAGTCCAACCGTTGCTAAAAATTTTGGTAAAGGTAAATATGATATTGTGTATAAATATAACGTTCCAAAAGGAACAAAAGGTACTTGTCCTGAAAATATAAAATCGGATATAGTTTCTGATAGTTATGTCGGGGGTTATTTAAGAGGTATTGATGGTATAGAGGGCTCTGAAGCAGAAATATTATTAAAACGCGGTTTTAAATATAAAATGAAAAATCTCACGTTTGAAAATGGTCACTATGTTATAGAATGTGATGTTTTACCTGCCGGCAAATAATTCATTATTTTGATAAGAAATTACAAATATATTTTTTATAAATTTTAAAGTTATAAAATTATTGCTTTATATAAAGTTTTATAACAAATACGTATACAATTTGTAATATTCTTGCAAAAATTTATTCAAGGAATATAATATAAAAAGAGAAGTATTTTATACAAAAAAGATAAACATTAAAAAAGAGGAAAGAAAACATGAGTACATTAGACACAGTTAAAAAAGTTGTAGTAGATCAATTAAGTGTAGATGAAAAATTAGTTACACCTGAAGCTCGTT
>CACXDL010000084.1 GCA_902766395.1 uncultured bacterium | reverse complement strand
GCAGTTGGTAGCGCATCACATCGACATTGTGGGGGTCGTGGGTTCAAGTCCCGCATCGCCCACCATAAAAAGACTTACAACTTTTGTTGTAAGTCTTTTTATTTGAGATGTAAGGACTTTAATTCAGTTTTGGGTTCAAGCGAGCTGTGAGCAGAGGCTGGAGCGAATTTTGGCTATGCCTATTGGCATGAAAGCCAAAATGCGAAATGCCGTTTATTGCGAACAGGTCAAGACGATCCCGCATCGTCCACCATAAAGCCGAGATAATGTATGTATTATCTCGGCTTCATTTATAGGCAAATTATTTAAATATTGTGCATATTGTCAAAAATTTCTTTTTTCTGAACCCAGACTTCCATACCCATATTTTTTCCGGTATTGGTGACAGCTTCTTTAATTTCTTTAAAGCTGTATGAGGATTTTTCAATATCGCAAAGCATAAACATTACAAAATGACCCTGCATAAGAGTTTGTTTAATATCTTCTATATTAACTTCAAATTTTGCAAGTATTGCAGTTACTTCGGCAACAATTCCTACTTTGTCAACTCCTGAAACAGTAACAAAAATTTTATCAGCCATTAGTTTTCTCCTTCTGCGGGAACAACTTCTTTATGCCATTTTGCATAAATTAATTTTCCGAGGTTATTTTTTTGACAATATAATTTCAGTTCATTTTTAACATCTTTGCAAAGTATATAAAGAACAATAATATTTGGAACACACATCGCAATCATCATTGCGTCAGTAATATCAATAATTGATTTTACGTTCATACAAGAACCGATTATAATAAAAATACAGTATATAAAATTAAACATCAGTACGCGTTTTTTACCTTCTCCGAGTAAAAAAGTCCAGGCTTTTTGTCCGTAATATGCCCATGAAATAAGTGTGGACATTGCAAATAATACTGCAATAATTGAAAGAATTATCGGAAAGAACGGAATAACTGTCTGGAATGCATTTGATGCAAGTTCTATTCCAGAAATTTTTCCTATTGTAGTATGTTCAAGTATTCCTGAAAATACGATTGCACAAGATGTAAATAAGCAAAGAACACCTGTTAAAAATGTTTCTAATAAAGCAACAAAACCCTGTGAAACGCATTCTTTGGTTTGAGCAGTTGCATATACAATTGCTGCAGCTCCTGTTCCGGCTTCGTTAGATTGAACAGATCTTCTTAAACCAATAATCAATACGCCGAAAAATCCTCCGGCAACGGCTGTTGGATGAAATGCTTCTCTGACAATAAGTGATATTGCATGAGGAATGTGAGGAATATTTGCGCAAATTACAATTAATCCGGATATAATATACAATGCACACATTGTTGGAGTTAATATTGTTGTGACTTTTGCGATGCTTTTAATTCCGCCGACAACTACAAGTCCGATAAGAATTGCTGCAATCAAACCGATTACCCATGTATAACCATGAAAAATACTATGTTCTCCGCCTGTAATAAAAATAATTTGGTGTGCGGTTTGGTTAATTTGTATCATATTTCCGCCTGTTATACCGCCGCCAATACAAAGAATTGCAAATATAACAGATAAAGGTTGGCCTAACCAGCGCATATTTTTTCTTGTAAGCCCGTGTGCAATATAGTGCATAGGTCCACCGGATATTGAACCGTCAAGGTTAAAACGTCTGTACTTAACAGCTAAAGTTGCTTCAACAAATTTTATGGACATACCGAGTATTGCCCCAAAAAATATCCAAAAAGCAGCCCCAGGACCTCCTATAGAAATCGATATTGCAACTCCGGCAATACTTCCAATCCCTATCGTTCCTGATAATGCAGTTGCCAAAGCCTGAAAAGATGAAACCTCTCCTTCGCCACTGCCACCGTTTTTGGATGGTTTTGTAATTATATCTATTGCATGTTTAAATCCCCAAACAGCAATGCCTCTGAAATAAACAGTAAAAAATATTCCTGCTATCAATATCCAAAAAATAATTAATGGTACTTCAGTTCCAAAAATCTTAATCGGGAAAAATATTAAATCGGCTACAGCATCAGAAATCGGTGCAATATGCTTGTCCATAAAAGCATCAATGTTCATGGCGTTTGCACTTTGAATACTGTTTAGTAATATAGCCAAAGTAATAAGAAATTTTTTCATTTACTATTTATCCTTTCAGCGTTAAATACAAAAAGGTAATAACCTACCTACTACTAAAAGTATAGCAGAAACATATTGCTATGCGAAATAATCTTTACAAAAACTTAAAATATCAGGTATTAATGGATATTATATTCAGTATCATTTGACAGGATCTTATTTTTAAGTTTTTTCATTCCGTTTCCATAGAAATAACGCAATTGCTCAGGGAAATTCTGACCAACATCAAGCAGGTACATATCATGAACAATAAACTGTTTCAATAAATGCGCAATATGTTTATTTTTAGTCCATATGACTTCTTTTTCTATTTGCCCGAAAAGGCATTCATGAGCATCAGAAAGTAAAAATATCATTCTTCCTATTGTATTTTCTATCTCTTTCCCTCCGGAGTGTTCGTATATATCGCCAAATGGTGATTTTAAATCGTTAAAGCCGACAATTTTAATGTCAATT
This sequence comes from uncultured bacterium, assembly GCA_902766395.1. Classification (GTDB taxonomy): domain Bacteria; phylum Cyanobacteriota; class Vampirovibrionia; order Gastranaerophilales; family Gastranaerophilaceae; genus Zag111. The sequence continues at coordinate 6,687 of CACXDL010000084.1, read as the reverse complement.
TCATTATCATATGCCTCACGCAGTTCCTTTTCCAAATGTTTAAAATCATTAGACCAAAGTTCAAGATAGATGGACCTTTTTGTGTTTTTTATAATCTCTTTTGCTTTCAAAAGTATTGTATCATAATTTGAAATTGTATGAATTGGCTCATTGTATTCTTCTTTTACCTGTGGTAATTTTTTGTCCAGATACTCAATGGTAGAATTAACTTTTCTTTTATATCTTGATGTAAGTTCTTTTGGTGCTATTGGTGTAAATTTTTGTGGTTTATCATCCGTGGGTATAACTATTTTATCTGCGGCAAGTGATTTAAGGGCATCATACGCTCTGGATTGCGGTATATCCGCAGCTTGTGATACTTCATAGCCTGTTGCAGGATATTTTTTCAACAATGCGATATAAACTTTTGCTTCGTATGATGTAAAGCCAATCGTTTTAAGTTTTTCTACAATGTTATCCATAGACTAATATTATCAAATTTATCTGTATCTTGCAAATTGCGATATAATTTTCTTTGCGTATATTGTATCGTTTAAAGGAAGCGCAGCGACATTATTTAGCATTTTGTATTCAGAAAAATCTTTTGGCAATTCATTCCACAAATGCAATAATATAAATTTTTCTAATATCTTTTTTATTTCGGTGTTATTGGTTGAAAAGGGGTAGCAATACGGTATTTGGTCTTCTAAATTCGGTAATCTGATAATATTATATCCCCCAAAAATTTTATCATACTTTTTGAATAAATTTACTCTTTGTTTTTTATCTGTTTCTGTGTCTATATTTTTCATTATATCAATTGTATTTTGAGATATCATTTTTATGTTATTGTTTTCATTTAATAATACTTCATTTTGGACAAATTTTTGATAATTATCCTGAATAAATATCGGTTCTGTTTGTATATTATCACTCTCAAACTTATCATTTAAAAATTTATCAACATACAAATACGCTCCATTAGAAACTTTAAAAAATTTTCTTAAAGAATTAAAAGAAGCTAAGCCAATATGTTCAGAATAGAAACTTTGGGTGTTATCAATAATCAAATTAGGATATTTATATGCAAGTTTTTGGCAATTTTGGTCATTTAGGCCAAAATAATTTATATAAAGAATAAAATCTTTTTTCCTAAATTCTTTAATTGGCATGAAATTATCATCAATATGATAAAATTTCATTCTACAATTTTCTTGTACTATTGCTTTCCACACTGTATTACAGCAATAATATGGTACATGAATTTCTTTAATATTGTAGGCTTTAATAATATATTTTAAGCAGTTGCGTCCCAAGTTTAGTTTTATTATTTCCATAATATAATTATAACAAATTTGCTAATTGTTCAAACTCTTCGTTAAATTATAGAGAATTTCTAATTTCTCGGAATCATTTCCAAATTGAGCAATATTTTTATTTATCATTTTACTACTCATGGGCATCGTATATTAAGTTTTATGAAACCGGAATTACTTGCGTATATTGAATTTTATATAAATACTATTTAAATATTAAAAATTTTTGGCATTTTTTATTAAAATAATGTTTTTATAGATAAGTAAGATAAATGTGCTTAGAGATTATAAACACGAAAGGAGTAAAACATGGTTGATTCGATTAATGGAGTGCATCAAGCAGAAGCTGCAAGTGCAGGACGAAAAGCGGCAGGTGCTCAAACCGCAAGAAAAACAGTGAGTGTATTTACCGTTGAAAAAAGTAAAGCTGCAAATGGTACAGGTTCAAAAAGCAGAGTATGGAAATCTCCTAAAGGAACTTATCCTGCAGTTATAGATGGACATTATACTGTTAAAGGTCTTACATATAAGCAGATGGTTGACAGTGAAAACCGCACTGATGGAAATAGAAAATCTGCAGCAGTATATACTATGGAAACAATTTTGGGAACAAAAATGTCTGGTATATTGTCTAATGAGAATAAAGCAAAATTATTATCATTTATTATTAAGACAAACCCTAGTGTATTTGACCAAAAGACTGGTCGTTTAAAAGATGGTGCCGATATTGCAAGACTTGATATTCCAACAAAAGATAAAATTGCGCAACTTTGTGATGTAAAATACAATGAAAAAGGATTGGCAATAAAACAAAAAGATAATAACGGCGCAGTTATTAATAATTTCGGATACAGTGCTAAAAAAGACAAAGCAGGTAAATATCATTATTATGCACCAAATGGCAGTGAAATGAAACCGGAAGAATTTAAAGCAAAATCACCTGCATTGTATGCTCAATTAAATTCATAAAGAAAAAATGCAAAAACAGCGAACCGACCATTTGGTCGGTTCGTTTTGTATATTTTGGTTGCTCGCATTTAACGGGACTTCGGCTCTGCTTGTCTTGCTTGTCAGCAAGCCAACACCAGCCTGCACCCTCAGCTCGCAATCCGCTTAACGTTTAGAGAATTGGAATCTCTTACGAGCTCTTTTTCTACCGTATTTCTTACGTTCTTTAACACGTGGGTCACGAGTTAATAAACCTTCTACTTTAAGAACACTTCTGAAATCTTCGTTTGATTTTAATAATGCTCTTGAAATACCGTGCCTGATAGCTCCACACTGTGCAACAATACCGCCACCAACAGCTTTTACTCTAACATCATATCTGTCTTGAGTTTCTGTCAAAACAAGCGGTCTGTATACTAACATTTCGATAGCAGGTCTGTTACCGATATAATTTCTTAAAGTTTTACCGTTTACAAAGATTCTTCCTTTACCTTTAACTAATTTTACAACGGCAATTGAAGTCTTTCTGCGGCCTGTAGCCATTATAATATCTTTATCTGCCATTATTTAGCCTCCTTTTCAAGAACGATAGGCTTTTGAGCAGCATGCGGATGCTCAGAACCAACGTAAACTTTTAATTTGTTAAATTGTTCTGCTCCTAATGTATTGTGTTGTAACATACCACGAACAGCATGTTCAATAACAATTCTAGGATCCTTTTCCATAACTTCTTTGAATGAAGCTGTTTTTAATCCACCAGGATATCCTGTATGGTGTAAATAAATTTTATCTGTTTCTTTTTTACCTGATACCTCAACTTTGTCAGCATTGATAACAATTACGAAATCACCTGTGTCAACGTTAGGAGTATATTCAGGTTTGTTTTTTCCTCTTAAAATGTCAGCAATTCTAACTGCAAGACGACCTAAAATTTCGCCTTCAGCATCGATTACATACCATTTTCTTTCTACTTCAAGAGGTTTTGCTGAATATGTTTTCATATTGCATTTTCTCCATTATATTTTTAATACGTTACTTCAATTAATGTTAATCCGTATGGACTAACTGTTTGACCTGCCTTACGACGGTCTTTTGCTTCCAGAACTTCTTTCATATGTTCCGGCTGCAAATTGTGTCCTTCTATTTCAAGAAGGGTTCCGACTATAGTTCTTACCATATTGTATAAAAACCTGTTTCCAACAATATCAATAATAACCTTATCACCTTGTTTTTGAACTTCGGCTTTTTCAATAAAACAGACTGTACTCGGGTTAAGTGTTCCGGAACTTTTAAAACTCGAAAAGTCATGTTCTCCCAATAAATAATTCAAAGATTTTTGCATTCTTTCAATACTTATCGGATATTTCACTCTCATAAGATCTCTGTCATAAGCATTTTTACATCTTCTGTTTATAAATTCAAATCTGTAATATCGCCTTTTGGCGGATTTTTGAGCGTGAAAGCTTTTATCAACTTCTCGGATTTCACTAACTGAGATATCTTCAGGCAGTATCTCATTTAAATGGTAGAGAAAATCAGAAGCAACAATTGTTTTCTCTGTATCAAAATGAACCACTTGGCCTTTAGCATTGACCCCTTTGTCAGTTCTTCCGGAAAAGACTGTTTTAAATTGTCGGTTTATATTTTCGGTATCACCGAATATCAATGTACTAATTGCTTTTTCAAGTTCGCCCTGTATTGTCGGTTCTTTTATAGGTTCACCATTTTCAAACTGAATTTGGCTTCCCGCATAATTCTTTCCGATATACTGAACTTTTAAAGCATATCGCATCGTGAAATTACACCAATTGAATTAATGCCATTTCAGAAGCGTCTCCACGGCGTGGAGGCAAGTGGTAAATTCTGGTATAGCCGCCTTTTTGTTCAGCATACTTTTTACCGATTACTACAAACAATTTTCTCAAAACTGTTTGTGATGTTTTCTTTAGATTTTCATCTTTCCCGTCTGCTACTGCATCTACATATTCACCGGTTTTTTTGTTGAATGTCATAAATTCGCCGGTTTCTTTATTATAGATATATTTAGATGCTGTACGGATTGAATTCAAATCACCTTTTTTTGCAAGAGTGATAATCTTTTCAGCATATGGTTTCAATGCTTTTGCACGAGCCAATGTTGTTGTGATTTCACCGTGTACAAAAAGTTCTGTAGCTAAAGAACGCAACAAAGCCTTTCTTTGGTCTTGTGCTTTTCCAAGCGTATGTTTTTTAGTTTGGTGTCTCATTTTATCTTTCCTTTATGTTTTGTTATTTATATCTTAGCCGATTAAATCTTCCTCTTCGATAGGATTTGGAGCTAATTCCAAACCAAAGTGGTGAAGTCTTTCAATTACTTCATCAGAAGATTTCTTTCCGAAATTCTTAATGTTTAATAAATCATGTTCTGACTTTTTCAATAATTCGGACATTGAATTGATACTTGCTCTTTTCAAGCAATTGTATGCTCTTACTGACAATTCCAATTCTTCAATGGTCATTTTTGGTTCGTCTTCAACAACTTCAACTTGTTCTTCAACTTGAGGAACAACAGAAATTGCAGGTTGACCTGTTATTGAAGATATTTGCATAAAATGTTCAATAAGAAGATTTGATGCTTGGCTTAATGCATTTTGAACATCTACTGATCCGTTAGACCAAATTTCAAGAGTTAATTTATCATCATCTAATGAATCACCTACACGAGTGTTTTCTACATTGTAGCTTACACGTTTGATAGGCATAAATGTTGCATCGATAGGTAATACATCAATAGCATCACCTTTTACATCTCTTGGAACATCATGAGCAACATATCCTTTTCCTGATTCAACAATAACGTCAGCGTGGAAAGAACCACCATCTGCTACTGTACATATTAACCAGTCAGGGTTAACAACTTTAACGCCTGCAGGAAGTTGAATATCACTTGCTAATACAGCTCCTGCTTTATCAACGTCTATTCTAAGATGTTGAGGTTCTTTTGATTCAGTTTTAACAACCAAACCTTTTAAATTAAGAATAACGTCAATAACATCTTCTAATACGCCAGGAATAGCTGTATATTCGTGAGTAATACTTTCGATTCTTGCACTTGTAACTGCTGTACCTTCTAAGCTTGATAAAAGAACACGTCTCAATGCGTTACCTATTGTTGTACCAAATCCTCGTTCCAACGGTTCAATTACAAATTTACCATATTGTGAACCGTCTGAATTTGTGGCTGTATCAACACATTTAATTTTTAATTCCATTTATTTAATCTCCTAGTTTTCTTCTACTACGTTTTTGTAAGTTTTACTTACGTCTCGCTATTTATTATTTAGAGTAGTATTCGATTACGAGTTGTTCCTTAATTTCAGGATCTAACTCTTCTCTTTCAGGAATTCTGTCGAATGTAATTTTCAATTCTGATTTGTCAATTGTCATCCAAGCAGGAGCGCATGCCATATCAATCATTTCGATTACATTCTGTAGATATTTCGCACTTTTTGATTTGATAGTGATAACATCACCGGGTTTTACAAGATATGATGGAATATCAACTTTTTTGCCGTTTACAAGAACGTGACCGTGGTTAACGATTTGTCTTGTTTGTTTACGAGTGATACCAAATCCTGTTCTGAATAAAATGTTATCTAATCTTGATTCAAGAAGTTGTAAAAGAATAGTACCTGTAACGCCTTTTCTTCTTGCAGCTTCGTTGTAATATCTAACAAATTGTTTTTCACTTACAAGATAAGTTAGTCTTATTTTTTGTTTTTCTTTTAAGTGAAGTGCATATTCAGAAAGTTTTTTTCTAACAGCACCGTGTTGCCCTGAAGCAGTTTGGCGCATAGATGTTGTTAACTTTCTGTTTGATAAGTCTTTTACACCGTAGTTACGGAATAACTTATTACTTGGTCCTGTATATCTAGCCATTTTAATTTTCTCCTTTTCTTTTTGTGGGGCATCTGTGGTTTGTTCTTGGACTAGTTGAACAAGCCCCCACTTTTGTGTTAACTATACTCTGCGTTTTTTAGGAGGACGGCATCCGTTGTGAGGGATAGGAGTCACATCCTTAATTAGAGTAATTTCTAAACCAGCAGCTTGAATAGCTCTGATTGCTGTTTCACGACCTGAACCAGGTCCTTTGATATGAACTTCTACTTTTTTCATACCTTGGTCAATAGATTTTTTTGCTACCATTTCAGCTGCTGACTGAGCTGCAAACGGGGTACCTTTTCTTGCACCTTTAAATCCTGATGCTCCGGCTGTTGCCCAAGCAATAGCATTACCTTGAGTATCAGTAGAAGTTACAATTGTATTGTTAAAAGTAGATTGAATGTGTACAATCCCTTGCAATACGTTCTTCTTTTCTTTTTTCTTTGTTGTTCTTGGTCTTGCCATTTTTACTTTCCTTTATGTTGTGTGATTTTTATGTTTTTAAGTCGATAAGTATTTAAGT
>CACXDL010000083.1 GCA_902766395.1 uncultured bacterium | reverse complement strand
TCGGATACGGCGGTATTGACCACGTTCTTGCTCAAGGACAAAATGTTAATATCTTAGTTCTTGATACAGAAGTTTATTCAAATACAGGTGGTCAGGCTTCTAAATCAACTCCTACCGGTGCGGTTGCAAAATTTGCTACAGGTGGTAAGAGAACATATAAGAAAAACATGGCATTGATGAGTATGTCTTATGGTTATGTTTATGTTGCATCAGTAGCATTGGGTGCTGACAGAGCTCAAACTCTTAAAGCATTCCAGGAAGCTGAAGCATATAACGGACCATCAATAATATTTGCTTATGCTCCATGTATTGCACACGGTATTGATATGAGTAAAACTCAAACTGAACAAAAACGTGCTGTTGAAGCCGGATACTTCCCATTGTTCAGATATAATCCTGAAGCAGAAGTTCCATTTACTTGGGATGCTAAAGAACCTAAAGCTGATTATCAGGAATTCATCAGATCTGAAGGACGTTATAAGTCATTACTTAAAACAAATCCTGAAGCTGCTGAAGACTTGTATGCTAAGGCTCAAAAAGATGCTGCTACGAGAATGGATGTTTACAGAGCCGTTGGCGCATTGCTTAAGTAGATTATGGCTAATAGGAAAAGAGAAGTTCTTTTTGAACTTCTCTTTTCTCTTGCCGTTTAATTCAATTGGTCATAAACTCTGCGAATTTCTTTTATATCCTGCCACATTAACCACTTAGGAGAACCTTTTTCTTTTGAAGGATTTCTTAATAGGTATGAAGGATGGAAAATAGGCATCATTTTTGAAAAATGCGGACCTTCAAACCATTTGCCTCTCAGTTTTGTAATTCCAAGCTTTGTATCTAAAAATGAATTTACGGCAACTCTGCCGCATAGCAAAATAATTCTTGGTTGTAAAATATCAACTTGTGACTTTAAATATTCCCAGCAAGCTTGCTTTTCTTCGGGTAAAGGATCTCTGTTTTCAGGGGGTCTGCATTTCAATGTGTTGCAGATATAAATATTTACTTTTCTTGAGAAACCCACACAGCCAAGTATTTGATCAAGCAGTTGACCGGCTTTCCCAACAAAAGGTTCTCCTTTTTGATCTTCATAATATCCAGGAGCTTCGCCTATAAGCATTATTTTTGAATTTGGTATACCCGCAGAAAATACAATATTTGTCCTTGAATTACAAAGTGAACACTTATGACAGTTTTGACACCTATCCTTTATATTGTTGAGTTTTTCAATATATTCTGTATCCATACTATTTCTCTGGCAAAAGAACTGATATTACAGCATTTTGTATTGATAAATATTTTTTAATTGTACTTTCTAAGTCATTAATAGTTATGTTTTCCAAATCTGTTAAGTATTCTTCAATAAGTTTTAGGTCTCCACATACGGTCATATAATATCCGATATTTTCACCAATATCAGAAACTGTTTCAGCTTCATTTGCAAAGCGAGTTTTAATTCTTTTCTTTGCTTTCAGAAGTTCTTCATTTGATATTTTATTTATTAATAAATTATCTAATTCTTTTTTTATAAGATTTATAGCCTCATCTTTTTTGTCTGTCTTAAAGTTTGCTTGTATAAAGAAATTGTTTCCATCTTTAAATTGGTAGTGTTCTGTTCCAACCATATTAAAAATCTGTTCAGGAAGCTTCTCTATTAAATTTTGCTGAAGTCTTGAACTTGAGCCATCACCGAATATAATACTTATCAAATCAAGACAAATAGATTCTTTTATTTCGTTAGCCTTTGGTCCTAACCACCCAAACATTGCATATGCTGTCTGAACATTTGCTTTTGTCTCTATATATTTGGTCTTTGAAACTGGTTTATCAATTATATTGACTTTCTGTTCACAAGGTTTTCTGTTAGGGAAACTAAATTTTTCTAAAATAGTTTTTAGTACCTCATCATGATCAAAATCTCCAACAACAATTGTTGTAACATTTTGTGGGGTATAATAAGATCTGTAATAATTATCGATGTCTTCTCTTGTAAGTTGTGAGATAATTTCAGGAGTCCCGATAACATCCCTTTTGTATGGGTGAGTTGTATACATGTTGTGATTGCATATATTATAAACTTTTGTCCAAGGCTGATCTTTACGCATTCTTATTTCTTCAATAACAACGTGGCGTTCCCTTTTATCAGTTACGGTAGTATCATTTATATTAAATGGAGCCCCAAGTTCTTCTGCTGGAAACACCGGATCCATCATCATATCAGCATGAAGGTCGATAGCGAGATTAAAATATTCGTTGTTATCTCCCTTAGGCAATGTTACATAATAAAAAGTATAATCTTTCCAGGTTGCAGCGTTGACTATAGCACCTTTAGATTCAAGCATTCTGTCAAATTCCCCAACTTTGTATGTGCTTGTACCTTTGAACATCAGGTGTTCCAAAAAATGGGATATCCCGTTATTGTTATCGTTTTCATTTATTGAGCCTGTTTTAACCCAAGATGAAACATTTACCATGTTCCCTTCTTTATGTGCTAATACAATTTTATGACCATTATCATTTTCATAAACTTCAACATCTTTTGTTAAATACGGATACTTTATTAATGTTTTTTTCATATATCAAATTCCCTCTGTTTTAATTATATCATAGTAATATTGTTTGTGAAACAGATATAAAATAATCTATTATGAAGAATTGTAACAAATGAAATCCATGCTGAAATCCGGCAAAATATAAAACCTTTATATAAGTGTAGATAAGATGAGATATTAGGAGACTTATATGATTCTTTTATTTGGAGATAAAACAAGAACAGGTTCTACAAGAAAGAATTCAAATATTAATAACCCTGTAGAAAATTCAGGAATTTTGGCTAACGGTGGATATCAAGTAAAAAGTTTGCTGGCTGCAAATGAATATGATATTTACATGTTTTCACAGCAAGCAGAGATTGATTATTCTCAATATTCTGATTATGGTTCTGATATTGCATATTCAGGTTTTATGAGCTCATTTGCAGATGCATATTCTACACTAGGAGATTATAGCTCTGATTCTTTTTCATCAGTTTCTTCTTTTGGAGGAGATTGCAGCTGTAGTTCTTGCGGCTCATTTTCATCAGTTTGTTAAGTTTATTTATTATTGATATATTTTTCCCCTACAAATTTCAGGTATTTTCCCTTTTAGAAAGTACCTTTTTTTATGCTTATCTCCCTCTTGTATTTTTAATTATGTTTTTATACAATATTAAAAGGCAGAATACAGACCCATATGAGGTATAAATGTTAAGATTTGATTATTCCGGAGTGTCATCTTCTATTATTGGTGAAGAAAATGGTTTAGACCTCAATACGGAATTTGATAATTATAAAAATCAAATAGCTGATATAATCACGGATTTGAACAAAAGAAAAGATAAGCCGGGTCAAGGTTTACAGTGGATGAATCTTGGATATAGCGAGGAAACTGCATGGTATGTCAAAGAGTATTCTGCCCTTGTTGAAAACAGGTTTGATAATTTGGTTATTATAGGAATCGGTGGCTCTGCGTTAGGCGGGATTGCTGTTACTGAAGCGCTGCTGCCTCCATATTGGAATTATTTATCAAAAGAAGAACGTAATGGTTATCCTCGTATTTTTTTCTTAGATAATATTGATCCGGATTATACTTATTCTTTGTTCAGTATGCTTGATTTAAAGAAGACTCTTGTTAATGTCATTACAAAATCAGGCGATACCACCGAAATTATGGCTCAGTACATGATTGTAAAGGACCTTTTAGAAAAAGAACTTGGAGATGATTACAGAAAAAACATTATTGCAACGACAGACAAGCGATCCGGTATATTACGTCAAATAGCAGAGCAAGAAGGTTATAAAACATTTGTTGTACCAGATGACGTTGGTGGACGTTTTTCTGTATTCTCAGCTGTAGGGTTATTGCCGTTTGCTTTAGTCGGTATTGATATTGATGAAATATTTAACGGCGTAAAAGATATGGATTTTGTATTGAAAAATACTGATATTTATCAAAATGTAGCAGCTCAAAATGCTTTAATACATTATTTACTTGCTTGCAAAAAAGGAAAAAATATTTCTGTATTAATGCCATATTCTTCAAAGTTAAAAAGTGTTGCTGATTGGTATTGCCAGTTATGGGCTGAATCATTGGGTAAAAGTGTTCAAATTGATGAAAATGAAGTTAATCTTGGGCAAACGCCTGTAAAAGCTCTTGGTGTTACGGATCAACATTCACAGCTGCAGTTATATAATGAAGGTCCAAACGATAAAATAATAACTTTCATCAGAGTTGATGAGTTTGAACATAATACAGAGATTCCTAAAATTTTTGAATATACAGGAATAGGTTATTTGGGTGGTAAATCTCTAAATATGCTAATGAATTCCGAAGCAGATTCTACAAAAGTTGTTCTTTCTGAAAATAAAAGACCTACTGTTACGTTATATCTGCCAAAAGTTGATGGCTACAATATCGGCCAGCTATTATATATGTTTGAATTCCAAACAGCAATTGCCGGTTCGTTGTATGGAGTTAACGCATTTGATCAACCGGGAGTAGAGCAGGTTCAAAATTATACGTATGCTCTTATGGGGCGGAACGGATATGAGGATTCTGCAAATAGTATTCGATCAAAAATGGCTTTGTTGTAGTTTGACTTATATGATATATTCCTTAAAATTGTATTAGGTATTTTATGAAAAATTGCTTAATAATATTATTTATATTTTTTTCAATATGTTCTGCTCCTTTGTACGCCGAACAGGTTCCACTTTTAAAAGGAGAAGTTTCTGTTGTTCCTAATAGTTTTTTTGGTTCTTGGCGTGTTGTTTCAAAACGAATTGAAACAGATGCTCCGTCAAAATTTAAGGAAAAAGGTATTGATTTATGGAACTTATCAAGAACTAATAACGTCATAACATTATGTAATCCGTTTAACGGAGCAAAAGCTGAAATTACAGTAAAAAGGGCAGATTCTAAGTATGTGGAATTTACAAAATCCGGTAAATATGACAAAAAAATTTTAAATGACAAAGTAGAGTTATATATTGAGGGTGACACTTTTCAGGGTTTTGATTCTTTAATATTAGAAACGTATGTAAACGGAAAGCTAACTAAAGTAGAAACTGCAAAATATTCTCTAAAAGGAGAAAAAATATCAGGACAAATATCAGATTGATAGGTAGGGGATTATAAATATGACAGATTTATATTTTGATGTGATTATTCTGGGTGGTGGCCCTGCAGGTCTTAGTGCTGCATTATACTGTGCCCGAGGGGAATTAAATACGGCAATAATTGATACAAATATGCTTGGGGGACAGCCTTCAAATTATTTGGAATTAGAAAATTATCCGGGATTTAAACGTATTGGCGGATATGAGTTAATGGAAAAATTTGAAGAACATGCTGATATGTTTAATGTTCAAAAATTTTCTATGCAGGAAATTCTTTCTGTTGATTTAATTTCAAATCCTAAAGTAATAAAGACAAAAGAACATGTTTTTAGCGCTTCTTCTGTTATTATTGCTACAGGTGCAAAACCGATGAAGTTAGGTGTTAATGGTGAGATTGAATTTGCAGGCCGAGGGGTTAGTTACTGCGCTGTTTGTGATGGAGCTTTTTACAAAGACAAAATTGTTGCCGTTGTAGGAGGTGGAAATTCAGCAGTAGAAGAGGCTATTTATCTGACACAATTTGTTAAAAAAGTATATCTTGTTCACAGAAGAGATGAGCTAAGAGCTGATAAAATTATTCAGGAAAGAGCCTTTAAAAATAATAAAATAGAATTTGTGTGGGACTCAGTTGTTCAAAAAATAAACGGGAAAGATCTTGTCGAAAGTTTATCTATTAAAAATGTAAAAACAAATGATTCTTATGAACTGAGCGTTGATGGAATATTCCCATATATTGGAATTGTTCCAAATGTAGAATTTTTTAATGGACAGATTGAACAAGATTCGAAAGGGTTTATTATAACAAATAATACTATGGAAACTTCTATTAATGGCGTTTATGCTATTGGAGATGTTCGCAATACTCCATTGAGGCAAGTTGTTACTGCTGCATCTGACGGAGCTGTTGCCGGAGTGTACGCTTCAAAGTATGTGCAAGCCTTACATGAAGTTAAAATTTAATGCAAATATAAAGAAGATATTAATTTTTTCTTCAAGATATAAAGATTATGTAATGAAATCTTAATATTAGTAAAATTTCGTTTATAATCATAATGTAGATTAGAACAATAGATGGAGAAAAAATATGTGCACTTTATCTGAAGCATTAAATGAATTAAAAAATGTAGATGTAAACAATAAAAATAAAGTTGAAAATGAACTTGTAAGTATCGGTTCTTCTGTAGTTCCTGTTTTGGTTGATGAATTACAGGTAGTAAGAGGTATAAAAAGAGGTGTTGTTGCGATGACATTAATTCGTTTAGGTGACGCATCTGTAGAATACTTACAAAAAGCTGCTAAAAACAATAAAGAATTTAAATGGGTAGCGGATTATTTAATCAGAGAAATCAAAGGCTCAAAAGCAGCATAGTAAAATTTTAAATATAGAGAAAGTCGGTAATATATTTACCGGCTTTTTTTATGCTAAACTCAATTTATGAAAAGTGACATAATTTATAATTGTTTATTTGGTGGAGGCGCTGTTCGCGGTGCGGCTCATGTTGGAGTATTGATGGCCCTGCAAGAAATGGATATTAATCTTGGTATAGTAGGAGGGTCTTCAGTAGGTTCAATTGTTGCATCTTTGTATGCTGTTGGATACAGCGTTGAAGAGCTTTCTGATATTTTTATTTCTGTCAATTTTGAATTATTTAGAGATATTTCTTTTGGAATAAATGGGAATTTTGCACTTAGTAAAGGGGATGTATTTTTAGACTGGATACGAGATTTAATAGAACAAAAATTTTACGGAGATTCGTACAAAAAAGGGCATAATAATCCTGTCAGATTTAAGGATTTATCAAAAGAATTACTAATCATAACTACGGATATAAAGAATTTTCAATATTGTGAATTTTCGTCATTTGAAACTCCTGATTTTGAAGTTGCAATGGCTGTCAGAATTTCTTGTTGTATGCCCGGGTTAATGAGGGCTGTAGAACTCAATGAAAAACTCCTTGTTGATGGAGATTTGTTGAGAGGACGACCAATGTTTACTCTTTCAAAGAACTTGGAGTCTTCGGACCGAAAAATTTTAGAGATTCGTCTTGAAGGTGATTTTTCCGGTAATGATTCAAATCCAATCGAGTATGTCAATGGAATGTATTCCTGTATAACGCATACTGAAACGGATTTCATGCATAATTTGTATAGAAATAGTGATAATGTTGAATATTTGCCAATTAATACAGGTGAAGTTGTTGTTGTAGATTTCAACTATCCTGTTGATAAGCGTAAACAAATAATTAATAGGGGTTATGAACAAACTAAAGATTATTTTCTAAATGTTTTACCTGCAAAAAGTAAATATTTATATTTTACCTATAAAAGTTTAGGAGATATTTTGACTAAAGTTTGCAATAGCTTTAGAAGGAAAAAGTATTCTGCTGCAAAAGCTCAATTTGCCGAATTATTTATAATCTTGTATGATGCTGGGACTAACTTATCTCCTAAAATATACGAATCTGTTTCACAATTAAAGAATTTGATATATTCAAATGTTCGGGAAGGTTTATTGGGTATATCAACATGTACAAATCAAGAGATAATAATGAGTGAGCTTGATAAATTAAAAACTTTTATAACTGAAAAATGTGAATCATATTAGATAAAATAATATATATTGTTTGACATTAAAATTTTTTTGTTATACTATCAACTCAAGCGGAGGATAAATATTCCGTGCTCCAGTGGCATTCTGCCGAACGAAAGTTGACTAAATGTCAAGTTTTGTGAGAGGTGAGGTAGACGCCTAAAGTAGGTGTTATTAGAGCAATTGAAAACTAAATA
>CACXDL010000082.1 GCA_902766395.1 uncultured bacterium | reverse complement strand
AATTATAAATTTGAAATTGTTGCAATTTGTGTTTTACCTGACCACATACATTTGATACTAAATCCTGAAAATATTAAAGAATATTCACAAATAATATCATCTGTTAAACATAGCTTTTCTCATGATGTTGGGCAAGTATGCCCAACCTACCTTTGTTCACAAGATGATTTAAAAATAGGATATACCCAATTGTGTCAATATATATTTGTCAAGTTAAAACCTGACCTGTTCTCATTATAAAAATATTTTGATTTAATGTAACGATCTCTTTACAAAAAAAAATATATGCGCAATTATACTATAAAAAAATACTTTTTATTTGTATAACACTGTTAGAATTGTGTTACTTGAGAGATAACAATAATAGAGTATAAAAATATGAAAGGAGACTTAGCATGGTATATGATGTAGGTATTCAGCTTAAACAATCTGGACGTACCACTGAAACACCTCAGCAAAGAGCAAAAAGAGTAGCAATAGATTTAGATAAAACTTATTATGAGACAACAGGTAATTCATTTGATGGGAATCTAAAAAAAACACAACGCATGTCCCCATTAAAAAAAGATGGTACAATTGAAAGAGATGTATGGAATAATTATGTAAAAGAGAATTTTAATCTTCCAAAAGGAACAGATCTAAGCAAGTATCAAGTAAAAAAGGATATAAGCAGAGCGGAAGCTATTAAACTATTAAATACATATTATTCTAAATCAAAATAAGTAAATATTATAAATAGCTAAAACTTTATAGTTAAATGTTTTACATACAAATTAAAAACCCCACTAATGTTTAAATAATCAGGGAAGTTCCCTGATTATTTAATTATTAATTTTTTATTTTTTTTTAACTCAAAACTGTCTAAATAAATATCTCAACCGACATGCCCTTTTACAATAAAAACAAAATATCTAAAATTATACAAAGAGTACAATTAGTAATTAAAATAACCGTGCTAACCTATTTCAAATTTTGTCATTTTAAAATATTTTAACCGTATAAATTTATGGAGGAAATATTTATGACATTTAACCCATTAGAAGAAAAAGGTATTCCATTAGAGAAACAACTGAGAAACTGGCACCAGATTGTCGCAAAGCCATATAAAAAACAAAAAGTCGATTGTTATACAAGAACAAGACAAATTTTAATGAATGGTATTGAAGTTGAAAGCTGGGGATTCAAACATCAATTCAACAGATTTGTCTCTTCACTTGATAAGGAAGACAAAGAAACAATTTCCAGAATAGGCAGAATTGAAAACCAGCAACAAATGACATGTAACTGGCTTTGTCCAGCAGACCAAACCGTACTCGAAACAACACTAGGATACGAACAGGTTGCAGTTGATTTAACAGCCTGGCTTGCCCAGAATGAACCTGATGAATATGTAAAAGAAACATTTAACTTCGGTTTGTTAGAAGATTTTGATCACTTATACAGATATTCACAATTTGCATACATGCAAGAAGGTATAGAGCCTTTGGATATTGTTCAGGGGAAAACAGACATTATTGTCGGGCGTCCTACACAACATCACCACAACTGCAACGCTTTAAGATTACGAAACAGTTATGATAAAAAAACAACTTCCCCACAAACAAAGGTTAATATTCTGACAGTTTTATCAGGAGAACAACAAACACACAATTTTTACGCAGAACACGGTTTTATGTATGGAGATCATATATTAAGAGAAACTTATGCGGAAATAAAAGACGTTGAAGAAGAACACGTAACAATGTATGAATCTCTTATAGATCCGTCTGAAACAATGTTTGAAAAGGCATTATTACACGAATTTACCGAAGTTTGCAATTATTATACATGCTATGAAGACGAAACTGATGAAGAAATAAAAAAATACTGGGAAATCTTCCTTGATATTGAACTCGGACATTTACAACTAATTGCAAAAATGTTAAAAAAATACGAAAAACGCGATCCAGAAGAAATTATTGGTTCAGAAATAATAATTCCTTGCAGATTCAAAAGCCAAAGAACATATGTACAAAAAATACTTGAAAAAGAAGTTAATAAACGCTTGGCTCCAGATGGAAAATATTACAAAAACTATGATGAAATACCACAAGATTGGGCTAGTTATGAAGTGCAGAAAAAAGTATCTGAAATTTCAGCACCTTCAGAAAATTGTATCCACCTTGTAAAAACATACCACGATAGAGATATAATAAGTGCAAGTAAAGAATTAGAAGATAAAGAAGTAGAAATTCTTGGGAACGGTTTACAGAAAATTGCCATTGCAAATAACACCGTAAAACCGGATGAACTTCAAAAAATGATAGATAAACATGAAAAACGAGAATCACAAAAAAAGATAATTATGTGACAAGTCATAAAGAGTTTTAGGAATACCTAAAACTCTTTGTTTTATATAGATATCGAATATTAATATTTTGTAATAATATTAAAGTTATGATAATTAAATACCGACATGTATACTAATGTAAACCATTAGTGGAGCAAAAATGTCAATAAACAATGTCGGAAAATCAAAGGCAAACATTTCGCAATTGAAAGCAGGAATGGAAATAAAGACTGTTAAGCAGGATCCTAAAATGGAATCTGTGTTTAATGCTATTGACAAAAATGGGAATGGGGTACTTGAGGAGAACGAATTAAAAGATTTTAAAGAAAATTTTGATAAAAATAATGATAATGTTGCATCAAAAAAAGAAGCTCGTAAATTTATAAAAGAAAATAACCTTAAAGAACAAAATATTAAGAAAAAAGATGTTATAAAATTCTTACAAGAATATGGGGAAAACACCGAAAATGTAAGAGAAACAGAAGTCCTTGAAGACGGAAAAGTTTCAATAACCTACAATGACGGAACAAAAAAGGTTGTCGCACAGGATAGATCTTACGACACTATTGAAACAAAAGATGATCGCACTGAAACAAAATCTTATGATTCAAATGATATTCTTCAAAAGGAAAAAATCGAAACAGAAGATAAAACAACAACAAATATATATAATAAAGACGGTAAAACAATCTCTCAATCCAGAGAAGAAGACCGAAAAGAAAACACTACAACAGAAACAGAATACAATAACCAGGGTGAAAAAGTCCAATCAAAAATTACATCCGGTGATGACGGCTCTGTTGCAACAATTAAATATGACAAAAATGAACCTGTTTCAAAAGAAGTTGTACTTGGAAATAACGTTACCAATTATGAATATGTTGAAGGCAAAGAAAGAATAACTTCAAAAATTCAAAATAAAGGCAATGATACATTAGAAAAAAAATATGACTACAAATACAATAATGATGGGTCATTTACAGAAGAAATAACTCAAAATGGAACTCAAACTCATATAATAAATAAATGCAATTCAGATGGCCATAGAACAGAACAGACCAAAAATGTTGGAGACAAAGAATACAAGGCAACATACGATGGTCAAGGTAATACAACCGGAATTGTTATTCAAAACAGAGAAAATATTCAGCAAATTGCAAAAAAATTCGGCTGCAGTGTTAAAGATATACAAGAACTTAACGGCAAAGAAAAATTCGCAGTTGGCGATACAATAAAAGTACCAGGTGAACATGATGCAGATATGCCTGAATTACAAAACCGTAAAAGTTCACAAGAAGCAAAAGCAGAATTCCAACGAGACGAACAAATTCGTGCTCGAAAGGAAGCTCAAAGAAGAGCTCAATTACAGGAACAACAAAGACTTAATAAGAAATTTGACCAAGATTTAAGAAAAAATTACGGTTTAAAAAATTACAGCGGTAAAGGTAGCAAAATTACCGGTAAATATAAAGGCGGCAAAACAGAAACTTTCACAGTCATCGGTAAAGCGGTATATGAAAGAACAATAGTAAAAGACAAAAAAGGCAATATTCATGTCATTGCAAAAGACGGTACGATTTTAAAAGGTACTTATGCAATGAATACCGCAAAATATCAATCAAGTTTATTGGCAAATGGTACAAGGGTTGCGGTTGTAAGTAAAAGAAAAGACAACCACAACAGATACATTGCACTTGATGCAAATGGAAAAAAGATTGTCGTATCACATGATGGTAAAGTTTTGAAGAAAGACTATATAGCCGCATCTGATGATTACGACATAAACAAAAAAACACAAAGAACACAAACAAAAGGTGTCGGTTATGGTAAAGCGGGCAATGGTAAAGTATATTACTTTGATGACAACAATCAGGGAAAAGCTATAATCGGTCAAAGAAGAGCAGAAATCGTTAAAAAAGATACAGAATTTGTAACACAACAGTTATATTCATCCGCAAATTATATATTTGGAACTGATGAAGAAGGTCTTCAAAAAGGTATTAACAATATTTATTCAAGAGAAATTCTACAGGGTGTAAATGCGAATTTAAAACCATATTACTCCGGCAATGACCAAAAAATGCCTGTAGAAGATTTAATTTTATCTGAAATGAGTCATACTGCAGCAAGACCACTATTTAAAACTCTTATTGACAGTGACGTAATGACAACTCAAGAAAAAGCTCATACCGTAAAACGTGAAATAGAAAATGAAATAACAGGTTATACTTCAACATCTGATTTAAATGAAGTTATGCAGCTTTGCACAGATAGAGATGTAAGATTAGAAATAGAAGCACAATTCAAAAAAGATCACCCTGAACTTGCAGAAAATGAAGGTTCTGTTGTTCGTTCATACATCGCAGGCGACGGTTGGAATGCACAGGAAGTAGATCAGTTTGATGCAAACTGGGTAAAAACAGGAGCTTACCAAGAGGCAAAATATGTTTATCAAACAGATGAAAACGGGGATCCTGTATTAGATGCAAACGGCAATCCTGTTGTTATTTTAGATAAAGGCGACCAAGCACACAGAAATGGTGTAATCGGAAGATTAGTTTTTGATTATCAAGATAAAGAAGCTCTTAATAAAGGTTTGGATGCAGTAAACGATAATCCAAACAGCTTTGATTATCAATATTTAGACCAAAGAGCCGGTGAAGAAATTGCAAAAGATCCGCAAGGCAAATATCAATCAAGATTTACTAATCAAGACAATGTTCAAAGATACCTCGCAGGATTTCATTCTGATGAAACAGGAAATGTAGATGCAGGAAATTTATCTGCAAGTAATACTTGCTTATTTAAAGGGGTAAAACCTGCAAGAGTACAAGCTGAAGAAGCACTTTATAACGCTAAAAATGGTGACTACAGTCAGACATTTGACAGTATGGATTCTGAAACATATGCTGCAATGGCAGAACTTGTTGCAAATGGAGATGTTAAAGGTGTCAAAAATATGACAGACCTTTATAATAAAGCATTAAAAGGTGCAGTTACTCCAAATGATAAAACTAAAATTAAAGCCAATGCAATGATTTCAGGTCAAGTTAATTTTACAGATGAACAAATAGCAGATTTTTGTATCGAATTAATGCATTCTATTGATGAAAATAAAGGTCTTGGCGGTTCAACCGGAATTAGTGCCTCTCATACAAATGATGCAGATTACCAAACAGAACAGTTAAAAGCAATTTTACAAAATAATCCGCAAATTATTGATGCAGTGAAAGCAAGAGTACAAAAAGAAAATTTTGCTTATACAACTACCACTCAAACAATGTCAGGGAGCGGACAAAAACCTACAACTACAAGTATTACAACAAATACCAAAGCTACATATATACAACTTCTTGCAGATACAAAAACCATCTCAAAAGAAGAAATATTTTATGATGCTGATGGGAATAAAATTACTGACCCTCAACAAATTAAGCAAATTAAAGAAGCAAATATGGCATCATTAAATAAAATGCGCCAATATGTTGCAGAATTAGAAAGAGATTTCAAAAAAGGTGTTGATGCTGAAGGGCTCCTTTCCTCTTGGGGAAATGGAATATTAACGCATTCTGGAATGGGAACTGACAGGGACGATGTCGCTACTCAATATAGAAACGCACAATTAATGTTACAGCAGTTTGAGGCTGCAGCTCAAGGCAGATTACGTGATAGCAATGGTAAAGTTATTTCTGTACAAGAATTAGCAAAACAAATGAGGGATAAACAGAATACTTTGGCAAAAACTAATAATGATTATAAACAATCTGTCACATACGCAAAAATGGGTATCGTTCTTGCCCCTGTTATCGTTACAACAACAGTTGCATCAGGTGGTGCGGCACTTTTAGAATGGGGAACAGTTGGAGTTGCAGCTACAGGCGGTGTTGCAGCAGGTGCAACAACTTATGGTGTTAATGCACTTGAATACAATACATCTTACACAGGTAATACTGCAGAAGCCCGTGAACAAAACTTAGAAGAAAGTATAGTAAATGGCTCTACAACTGCCATTGGTATAGGCCAAATGAAATATATTGGTAATATGGCAAACGATATGGGAACAGTTGCAAGAACAGGTATAAGATTAGGAACAACTGTGGCAGCTGATACGGGTGTTGCTGCTGCTGGTGAATATGCAACAACCGGAAATATTTCTGTTCAAGGTACTGCGGTAAATATGTTTGGGTCAGTTCTTGGTAGTGGTATTGGATATAAAACATTAGGTAAAAAGCAGCTATCTCTATCAAACATGCGCCCAAGAGACGGTGTACATGTAACAAAAGAAGCCCCTGTTACCGGCAGAAACGAAGTTGCAGATGCTGAAGCTGCAAGAAATATTGACCAATCACACTTAAACGGTCGTGATAGAGAAATGATTGCAAGAGAAATGGATGCACAAGGAACTCCAACTCAAGCTGAATTAGATGCTTATGCAAAAGAACACGCATATCAAGAACCAACAGCAGAAGAAAGAGCTATTCTTGATGCACATCAAGAACAAGTTCGTTCAGATTATTCTGAAGCACATAGAATTGAAAATAATGCAACTATTAAGGAACAAAAAGCACCAACAACTCCTCTTAGCGCAGATGAAGCAGCAATAAAAGCCCTTGAAGATGAAGTAGGAGCATTAGACGGACAAATTATAAAATTAAATAAACAACTTGCAGGAGCAAAAAGAGCAAATCAAATGGGTCGTAAAAATAACGCCACAATTGAAAAACTTAGATCTCAAATTGATGCTTTACAACAAAAACGAAATGCTAAAGCAGCAGAATTGGAAACTGCAAGAAAACCTGTTGAAGTGAAAACCGATGATACTAAATCTAAAACAAAAGCAAACGATGAAACTTCAGTATCAAATCGTGTGATAGAAGGAGAACAAAAAACAGATATTAAAACAGAGAATATTATCAACGATGTTAATTCAATTGACACATCTGAAATTCCATCTCAGCATCAGAAATTATGGCAAGATTGCAAAGAAAAAATTCAAAAATTGGCTCAAAATCTTACTATGCCAAATATTAATTCTAAAGAACTTATCGCTCGTGGGAAAGAATTACTAACAAGCCTTAAAGCAATCGCAAATAGTACAACAGGTGCTATAAAAGCAAAAATAGAAAACCTGTATAACGATATTAGAGTTATGCTGAATAATGCAAAAAAACAAATTCAAAATACTCATGTTGATGACCTATCTGCAAAACAAAAAGAAGACGTATATACATTACGTGAACTTTACCATTCTGATCTTGATGATGTTGCAACATTGAGAATGGATTATCCTCAATACAATTATATGTCTGATAAAGAGCTGCTTGACTTTTTCAAACTTGATGAAAAACATGCTGCCTTCGTGAAAAATAGAAAAGATTTATTTGCAAATGGTGATGCAAAATATATGGAACGTGCATATTGGAACGATTCACCTTATGAATTAACAAATAATCATAGTGCTTGGAAAATGCACTT
>CACXDL010000081.1 GCA_902766395.1 uncultured bacterium | reverse complement strand
TTTATTTGGCCCCGCCGCGATTCGAACGCGGGCAAGACGCGGTTTAGGAAACCGCCGCTCTATCCTACTGAGCTACGAAGCCTTATATTAGTATTATATCACAAAAATTATGCTTCCCAATAAAATTTTAAATTATGGTCAGGATATTGTTTAAAACCATTGCGTTTGTAAAAATTAACTGCTTTTTCTGATGGGACTGATACCAAATTTATTTTTTTGTACTTATTTTTAAGTGGTTTTATCATAGAAGTTCCTACTGCTTTATATTCCGAATAAGGATTATTTATTATGTCCGGATTTCCTTCTATATATTCTATTTTCCCTCCATTATTCTCGTTTTCTGTAAATTCACAAACTGATAAAATCTTTTCCGGAGCTAAATTTTTAAATCCTTCATTTTGGATCGTAGTTGCATAATATCTGGCATCACATTTTTTCAAAAAATTATCATATATCATGTATGTTAAGTCAGCATCTGTCCACTTTCTTATTAGATCATGGAATGTCGCTTTATCCTCATCAATATATGGATCAAGCATTACAAAAGATGCTTCAGCTTCGTGATATTTACCATCTTCTTGATTATATTTCTGGATGTGTGTTTTATCTACATATTTAGCGCCAAATGACGTATTATTGTATATAGCAAGTTTCATATTAAGAAAAAAAACTGTAAAAATTTTTTTTGCTTATACTATACCATCCATATTTATATAGCCGCTATAACCAAAGTTTGCCAGTTCATCAACGGAATAACACTTTCTTATTAAACCGTCGTTTTTATTAATCTCAACAATTTCTCCTGCTGCCTGTGCCCCTACGGTAGAATCTTTTTCATTTATGTAACGCTCATACTTTTTGTCTGATTTTGCTTCATTTGCGTTACCTTCAATTACCCATACATAGTAATTCCCGCTTTTATCCTTAGTTATTCTTTCAATCATACCGATGTGACTGGAAGATAACTTTTTAGTAACAGGTTTTCCACCTTGATTTGCTTTTACATGATAATCTGATTTCCAAACAATCAAATCTCCTTCTTTCATTTTTGTATGTGGATCATTATTTGATAGTTGAGCTTTTATTTGAGCTGCTCTTGCTTTTCTGTCTTCTTTCATTGTCGATGCTTTAACGTTTTGAGTTGAAATAGGATTATATCTTTTTACGGTATTACCTTTACTATCTTTAGTGGTATGACTTTGTCCCCAGTTTATATACTGGCTGACTTGTGTAAAATAACCCAAATCATTTGATTTTAATTTCTTTTGATCTTGAGAATGCTTTAATGCATAACTCATTGTGCAGGCGCACCATTGCCAGTTACGATTTCCTCTTGTTATGTCTGCCGGAGCAAGGCCGTTTTCTTCATGTACACCTATCATGCTCGCAAGTGTACGACCAAAATTTGTATTATGCGTAACAGACAGCGAATTAGCTAGAGTTGTTTTATAACAATATGAGCCCCCAAAAATAATTGGTTTCTCCTTTTTCTTTAAGTTGGAAAAACGCATTATACTTGAATTTGATTTATAAAAACTTGTTTTTATATTATTTTTACTACCTTCGATCATACAGCCTCCGATATTATACCTATTGAAAATATCGGTATTTTTTATAAAAACTTTAATAAAAATATATTTATGTAAACATATATTTTTGTTTGGGGTATAATATTTGGGTAAACAATTGGAAGTGTATAGTAAAACGCATCAAGACAGGATGCGAGAAAGAAAGGGTATTATTTATGAAACCTGAGACAAAAAGTTTTCAATTAGAAATCGGTGGAAAGACGGTTACTATTGAAACAGGGAAATATGCACAGTCAACAAACGGTTCTGTTACAGTAAGATGTGGTGATACAATGTTATTTGTACATTGTGTCGTATCAAAAGAACCAAGAGTTGGTATAGACTTTTTCCCATTACTTATTGATTATGAAGAAAGAATGTCTGCTATCGGAAGAATTCCCGGCGGATACAACAGATCTGAAGGAAAAGCAAGCGACAAAGCCATATTGGTATCTCGTTTGATTGATAGACCTATAAGACCACTTTTCCCTAAAGGTTATAGAAACGATATTCAAATCGTTGCGCAATTATTTAGTTATGATCAGGAAAATCAGCCTGATACATTGGCAATGTTAGGTGCTTCTTGCGCTTTGATGCTTTCAGGTGCTCCTTTTGAAGGGCCTATCGGTGCTGTCAGAGTTTCAAGAGATGCAGATGGTAACTTCATTGCTAACCCAACGCATAAACAAGCACACGAATCTGATTTAGATATCGTTGTTGCAGGTACACACGACAGTGTTATCATGGTTGAAGCAGGATGTAAATTCGTTACAGAAGACGATATTATGAACGCTGTTGAATTTGCTCAAGGTGAAATCAGAAAACAATGTGATGCACAGGTTGAATTTGCAAAACAATGCGGTGTTGAAAAAGAAGTATTTACAAATCCTTATGATACTTCAAGAATTGCACAGATCATTGAAGAAACTGCTCACGATATGATTTTTGATGCATATCATAATTTTGACAGAACTTATCGTCAAGAAAAACTTGAAGAAGCTAAAAAGCTTGTTAAAGAAAAAATTGACGCACTTCCTGAAGATGATTACATCAAACAAATCATTGAAGAAACAGGCATTGATTTTGTTGCAGAAGAATTTAAGGCAGCAGAAAAACACGTTATGCGTGCAATGATACTTGATGAAGGTGTTCGTGCAGACGGACGTAAATATAACGAAGTTAGACCTATCTGGTGTGAAGTTGGTGTTATTCCAAGAGCACACGGTTCAGCAGTGTTCACTCGTGGTCAAACTCAAATCTTGTCAGTAGCAACCCTTGCAGGCCCTGCTATGAAACAAGAACTTGACGGAGTTGATCCTCAAACCGAAAAAACTTACATGCACAAATATATCTTCCCTGGATTCTCAGTAGGCGAAGTAAAACCATTGAGAGGTCCTGGAAGACGTGAAGTAGGTCACGGTCATTTGGCTGAAAGAGCTAATGTGCCGGCA
>CACXDL010000080.1 GCA_902766395.1 uncultured bacterium | reverse complement strand
GAGATTGAGGAACAAATTCTCGGCATAACACACGAGGAAATTTGTGAACCCGATTTGAACACCGATTAAACACCTTTTAAACTGCATTTAAATTTCGACATCTTTTTCATGGTCTATAAAAAACGCATTCAAAACATCTGCATCGTTGCGCAAGTGTTTAATTATTGGTGCGAGATTGTAGCATTCCTCTATTTCAGGTTGATTTGCCACAAAATAATCAATAACAACCGCTGTGTTATAAATATCCTCCGACCACTTGCTCAATTGCTTAAATTCTTTTGGTGTAATATTTAATCCGGCTTTTTCCATACGACCTCCTTTATCGTGTCGTATTCATCACTTTTAATTATTAAAAAGTCAAGATGTCCATTTCTGACACATTGATAAGATATTATAAATATTACAGATTCTTCAACAAACGCAAAATTTGCATTTTCATGATAAAATCTGAATACGGGAGTAATGTATAAAGATGAGTCAAAAGAAACATGTTATTAAGTTAGCAACGGTGTTTAGTGGCATTGGCGCAGTTGAGCAGGCTTTAATCCGTCTTGGGACGCCTTTTGAAACTATTTTTGCATGTGATAACGGGGAAAGACCTATAGATGTTGATTATGAATCAGAAATAAATAAAATACGCAAAATGTCCGGAGCAGAAGAAAAAAGAAAATATGCGGACAATCTTTATGCTGAAAAATCCAGGAAGACAAATTTCGTTAAACAGTCATATATGGCTAATTACAAAATAAAAGATAATAACTATTTTGAAGACGTAAAACTTCTTGATGGTACGGATTTTAAAGGGAAAGTAGATCTTTTTGTCGGGGGAAGCCCTTGCCAGAGTTTTTCGGTAATTGGAGCCAAAGGCGGGTTTAACGATACAAGGGGGACTCTTTTTTATGAATATGCCCGTCTTGTGAAAGAGATTGAACCCAAAGTTTTTATATATGAAAATGTATATGGTCTTACAAGGCACGATAAGGGAAAAACATGGAGCATTATACAACAGGTATTTTCTGAACTTGGCTATCATTATACATTTAAGATTCTTGATTCAAGGAATTATGGTATTCCGCAGGGAAGACGAAGAATTTTCGTAGTAGGCTTTAAGGATGAATCTGCATATAAAAAATTCAGTTTCCCGAAAGAAATTGATCTTAAATACACTATGCAGGATTTTCTTGAGGAAAATACAGCTCCGGGTAGTCTGCAGAGCGTAAACGGAAAACTTGTAAAAATTAATAATAAAAAAGGAGAACCGGAAGAACGTTATTATCTTTCAGAAAAACTAAAGGCATATTGTTTATCTCCTGGGACCAAAAATTTTATGCATGCAGATGCTAAAATAGATTTACAGGTTGCACGTGCACTTTTATCGACTATGGGGAATTCTCACAGATCAAGCGTGAATAATTATGTAACAACAAATGGCAAAGTACGGGCTCTGACAATAAGAGAGGCTCATAGGCTGATGGGCTTCCCTGACAGTTACAAAATTGTAGTTTCAAAAGCCCAGGCATATAAACAAGCAGGCAACAGTATTGTTGTTGATGTTCTTATCAACCTGGCACGTGAAATTATAAAAGCAGAGGAGTGGAATTAACAGTGGAAAGAATAAAAGTTAAAGATAAAAAATATAAGGTAGCAAGCCTTTTTGCGGGAATAGGCGGTCTTGATCTCGGATTTGAATTTGCAGGTTTTGATGTAGTATGGGCAAACGATTTTGATAAATACGCAGTAGAAACATATAGGGCAAATGTCAATGATAATATTGTACTCGGAGATATAAGAGAGGTTATGGATGAAATCCCTTCACATGATATATTAATCGGGGGGTTCCCATGTCAGCCGTTCAGTACATTTGGAAAGCTGAAAGGATTTAAAGATAAAGAAAGAGGAACTTTATTTTTTGTAATAAAAGAAATTCTTCAGAAGAATCAAACAAAAGTTGTTGTGCTTGAGAATGTTAAAAATATTGTAAATCATGATGGCGGCCGTACATTTAAAAGAATTCTCAGAGAACTTGATGAAATTGGCTATAACTGTTTTTATCAAATATTAAACAGTCAGGATTATGGTGTTCCGCAGAGAAGAAACAGAATGTTCCTTGTCGGGGTAAGAAAAAATTCTTTCAATACAGAAAGTTTTGCATTCCCTGATAAGCAGGAATTAACGGTTACGACCCAGGATATTCTTGACAAAGATGTTGATGAAAAATATTTTATATCCAAAAAACTTGAAGCAACTATACTTGGCTACGGAACAAAGGGATACATGGTAAAACCAACTATTGACCAGCCAATATCAAAAACACTCTGTGCTACAATGCACAAGATGCACAGAGCAAGTCAGGATAATTATGTTACAGATAAAGTAAATTTCAAGAAAATAAAAAATGATAATAAAGTTGCTGTCAGAAAACTTACACCAAACGAGTGCAGAAAATTACAGGGATTTCCTGATGAATGGACTCAGGTGGTTTCAGATACACAGGCTTATAAACAGTTTGGAAATGCAGTTACTGTTAATGTTGCTTATGCTGTAGCTAAAAATCTTATGCAGTATATGGATGCAAATATAAAGGAGATTGCTTACTGTGCCGAATAAAAATTCAGTAGTATTTGTTGATAACAAAAAATATATAGAATCATTTTTATATAGTCGTTCTGAAAGTATGTTTGAATATGTTAAAAGCTCTTCATCAGTTTATACGATGTGGTATAAATCATTAAATCATTCAGATTTACTTACAAAAGGGAAAAGAACGGCTTCCTCAGACGGCTTTGATAAAAATCTGTTATATTACCTAAGCACAGACGATATGACCAATTTACAGGAACAAAATCCGGATCATAAATTCGAATGTGCCAAGCAATCAAATATAGGAATGCCTGAAGATTTTTATACTGATATCGGAATTCCAAAGTTGAAAAGAAGATCCGGTCCGCAAAAAGAGAAACACTCCTGGGTTAACCTCAATGACTATATGTCTGTTTATCTTGTAAATGATACTCTTAAATTTTTTTCAGTTTCTTATACAGAACAGGTTATGAATAAATTGGGCAAAAAAATGCCGGAAAACTGGAAAGAACAAAAAGTGCTGTTAAATACAAAGGAACCATTTACATCTGTGGATTTACATGAAGCAATTCATGGTCTCGGTGTAGAATCTGATGCAATATTTCATGCTGTCAGACATTCTGTATTTCTTAATGATACAATTATTTTTCTTACAGAACATACAGAAAAATCAAAAAATCTGTTTATTTTGTTTGAGAAAAATCCAAGGTTTTATACTATCCTGGGAGAAACTGATACCGCTTGGGAAAAGTATATTGCTCTTAACCGTAGACATGAAAAAATGAAAATACTACAGAATTCTCCGCTATCTGCATCTGAAGACGAAAAATCAAGAAGACTTCAAAACGCGTGGAAAGAAAAACTTGCTCTTGAGATGATGACTTATACGACAGAAGAAGGAAAAGTTTTTTGCCCGTTTACCAAAATAAGTGCTGATTTTGATGCTTTTTCAATGCTTTTTGTTGCTTCTCATATAAAAAGACACTGCGATTGTGCAAATGATAAAGAATCATTTAACATAAATAACGGATTATTATTATCTGCAAATGCAGATGCTCTTTTTGACAAATACATGATAACTATAAATGAAGATAAAGAACTGATTTTCTCTTTTCTTTTGGAACAGGATTATCTTTTGAGGGATAATCTTTCGCTTAAACAATCTGTATTTTCTCCTATTCTTAACGAAGAAAGGATGAAAAATATTGCAGAACACAGAAAAATATTCTATGAAAAAGAAGAAGAACGAAAAAAACTCGGCAGATAAACATAAGGAGATGATGTAATGTGGGCTGATAATACTGTTTTTACAGATGATCAACGGACAATAGAAAACTTTATTTCATACAGATCAGATTCAATGCACGATTATTTGTGCAAAAATAGAGATTCTGCCAGATTCACTATGTGGTATAAATCACTTACTCATTCAGATCTTCCTACAAGGGGGAAAAGAACGAATTCTTCTGATGGGTTTGAGAAAAATCTTTTATATTACATGAGTGTAGAGGATATGATTAGTCTGCAGGAACAATATCCGGACAGAAAGTTTGAGTGTGCTAAACAATCAAATATAGGTATGCCCGAAAATTTTTACAATGATATAGGCGTACCCAGAATTCAGAGAAGAAATGGTCCGCAGAAAGAAAAACACAACTGGATTTGTCTTAATGACTATATGTCTGTATATTTAGTCAATGATTCACTCCAGTATTTTAGTTTATTATATTCTGAAAAGATAATGAATAAATTAAATAAAAAAATGCCACAATCGTGGAAATCCTCTATGATTAAGCTGGATAGAAATAACGATTTTACCGCAATTGATTTACATGAAGCAATTCATGGTCTGGGAGTTGAAGCCGACTCCGTTTTTCATGCATTAAGACTGACAATGTTTCTGAATGATACAATCATATTTATAAAAGAACACAGCTTTAAGGATCCTAAATTATTTATTTTACTTGAAAAAAATGCAGTTTTTTATTCCTTAATGGGACTAAAAGACAGAAGATGGTCTGATGAAGAACGAATAAGGCGTTTTCAGGAGCGTATAACAATAAAAGAGGGGTTATCTGTTGAGTTACCAGACAAATTATATGACAACGAATGGGACGATACACTGCTACCTTAATTTTTTGGAGAAAAGGAATGAATATAGATAAACTTCCGACAAGCGAAATAATTGAGTTATATCCCCAGATAATAAGGGAACTAAAAAAACGCGGAGTTATAAGAACTAATAATTTTATCGGAGATCTGGGGGAATATTTAGTTATAGACTATTACAAAAAAATTGCAGGATTACCAACTCTGTTAGCAGCACCAATAAGTACAAAAAATATAGATGCTATCAGTAATGATGGTGACAGATACACAATAAAGACAACAAGTAAAAAAGTTACAGGGGTTTTTTACGGACTTGAGCCCCTTGGTTCAGACCAACCTGATAAGCAGAAATTCGAGTATGCTATTATCTGTTCGTTTGATAAAGATTATTCACTGAAGGCTATATACGAGCTTGACTGGGAACATTTTATGGCTCACAAAAAATGGCACAGCAGAATGAATGCGTGGAATATTGCACTAACCAGTTCTACAATAAAAGACTGCAGAATCATTTATCAAAGGAACAAAGGATAGGAGAGAATTTTATGTTTAAAGAAGAATGTATACCATATGCACCGTCGTTAATTGAATCAATGCGTTCTCTCGGATATTCATTTCAGACTGCTGTTGCAGATCTAATAGATAACAGTATAAGTGCTGAGGCTACAAAAATAAAAATTATTTCAGAGCCACAAAACAATCCATATCTCATAATTTTTGATAACGGAACTGGTATGACTAAAGAAGAGTTATATGAAGCTATGCGATATGGCAGTACAAACCCTCTCGAAAAACGAAATGATAAGGACTTGGGGCGATTTGGTCTTGGATTAAAATCGGCCTCGCTATCGCAATGCCGAAAACTTGTTGTTGTCAGTAAAAAGAATGGCGAAATAAGTTCTTTTGCGTGGGATCTTGATTATGTGGTTCAGACAGGGCAATGGTTATTAAAAGGATTCTCGGCGGAAGAAATTGATAGTTTTCCATATATAAATTTATTGTCAGATGTAAAATCCGGTACATATATATATCTTAGTGAATTTGACCGTATAAAAGCCGGAACAGGTAATCTGTCTGAAACATTTTGCAAATGTCTCAGTGAAATGACTAATCATTTATCACTTGTTTTTCATCGTTTCATAGAAGAAGGGCTTAATATTGAAGTAAATAATGCAGTAATAGAACCAAGAGATCCGTTTTTACTTAATAATAGTGCTACTCAGAGGAAAAAGGAAAGTTGTATTTATATAGACGGACAAAAGATTGTTCTTAAACCGTTTATTCTGCCACATTTATCTAAAATTTCCGATAAAGAAATGGCTAAAGCCGGTGGACGTGAAAACTTAAAAACAGAACAGGGTTTTTATATATACCGAAACAAAAGATTAATTATATGGGGGACTTGGTTCAGACTTGAAAGAAAAGATGAACTGAACAAACTGGCAAGAGTCCGCGTAGATATTCCGAATTCTCTGGATTATATGTGGGCTATTGATATAAAGAAAAGCACAGCCGCATTACCGGACATAATTAAGAAAAATATGTACAACGCTGTCTACGAATCTGTTGTTGCGAGTGAGGCTGTTCACACATTCCGGGGAAGAAAAGAAAAAACAAATAATGATATAGAATACATCTGGGAAAAAATTAAAGTCAGAGATGGCTACCGTTACCTTATAAACAGAAACATCCCGCAGATAAAAATGCTGGAAGAAACACTCGATGACAAACAAATCAAAATGTTAGATTCAATAATGAACAGATTTGAAGAATCATTCCCGTCGGCTGCATTATATGCTGATTATGCAAAAGGTAATATAGAAGAGAGCAAATCAGATGATTCTGAAAAATGTGAAGAATTATGGAATGATCTGCAAAGACAAATAGATTACGTCAAAAATAATAATCTGGATATAATAAATTATTACAATATGTTCCTAAATGTCGAGCCATATTGTAATTACAGTGAAGTACAGAATAAAATAAAAGAGGAAATAGAAAAATATGAACGATCTTCAAAAAACATTTAAAGATATGATTGTAATGGCCGTTGCGGGACAAAAAAATCTGCAGGAATATATTATTGATAAAACAGCCGGGGAAATAAAAGGTTTACCAATGTTTTCTGCATTGTCTGAAGAAGAAATATCTGAGGTACTTGCTGTGATAAAATCAGAATTTTCTGTTCGTCTGGACAAAGGTATACTGTTAGAAGAAAAAAGTCATGAAAAATGGTTCCTCAGCAAAAAATCTGAACTTGATATGAATTACTGGGAAAGGTATCGTAAATATTTGCTTACAGATAAGAAATTCTCAGCGAATGTTGTAAATAAAATGGATGATATTCTGGATACTCTGACCGATCTGTTGGGCGATCCTTCACGGAATGTATCGTTTCTTCGGAGAGGACTTATTATAGGAGATGTTCAGTCCGGTAAAACAGCTAATTATACAGGTCTTATATGTAAAGCTGCTGATGCCGGATACAAAGTAATTGTTCTTTTAACCGGTACTCTGGAAAAACTGAGAAAACAGACGCAGCAAAGAATTGATGAGGGATTTGTTGGTTCTGCAAGTGATGCAATGATAAAACAAAATGAAGACAGACTTATTATTGGTGCGGGGAAATATGATTCTTCAGTAAGACCAATGGTTCTTACCTCAACACTTACTGATTTTAAATCCCAGAATGCAAACAACCTTGGTTTTGATTTAAGAGGAATTAATGTACCTGTAATATTTGTAATAAAGAAAAATGTTACAGTACTAAAAAGACTTAACAAGTGGCTTAAAACATTTAACAGCAACGGTAATCAAAAAATAGAACACTCATTGCTTGTAATAGATGATGAAGCCGATAATGCTTCAGTGAATACAAAAGCAAATCCGGAAGATACTCCTACTGCAATAAATGGACAAATAAGAGAACTTGTTTCAGCTTTTTCAAGATCCAGTTATGTTGGTTTTACGGCAACACCATTTGCAAATATTTTTATAGATCCGGAGACCTATGATGCAATGACAAATGAAGATTTATTTCCTAAAGATTACATATACAGTCTGAATGCTCCGACAAATTATACAGGCGCAAGGAATATTTTTTGTGAGGGCGGAAATGCTGAATATATGCTCGTTCAGATAGATGATGATGAGAGAAACCCATCGAGTATTGCTGCTATTCTTCCGCTTAAGCATAAATCGAATATTATTGTAAGAAAGCTGCCCGAAGACTTAAAAACAGCAATTGCTGCTTTTTTGCTTGCAAATACAATTGAGGATATAGAAGGAATAAACAATAATCACCGGTCTATGCTGATTAATGTCAGCAGGTTTACCAAGGTTCAGGATCAGGTAGCCGGACTTGTAAATGAATATCTCAAAAATATTCAGTCCTCAATCCGAAACTATGCAAAGTTAGATCCTTCAACGGCTCTTAAGAATGAATATATTGCAAAAATAAAAGAAACTTATGAACAGATATATAAAGATGCTGGTTATAACTGGACAGATATTCAGGATAAATTATATGGTTCATGTGCCGGGATTGTAGTTCAGACATTTAATAAAGATGCGGGGCAAAATGTCTCATATGAAGATTATAAAGAGGGTCTAAGAATAATTGCAGTTGGGGGTATGAGCCTTTCGAGGGGACTTACACTTGAAGGTCTTGTAATAAGTTATTTTTACAGGAATTCAAAAATGTATGATACACTTATGCAAATGGGACGCTGGTTTGGATACAGAAGCGGATATGACAGACTTTGTCGTATTTTTATGTCTGAGGAAAGTATTGAATGGTACCGTTATATAAGTGAGGCTACGGATGAGTTGAGAAAAGATATCAAAAGATATGAAGATACAGGACTGACACCTATGGATTTTGGTCTCCGTGTAAGGTCAGATATAACAGCACTTCTTGTAACCGCAAGAAATAAAATGCGAAGTGCGGAAACAAGAGAGTGCCTCATAAGTTTAAGTGGTGTTTATATAGAAACTCCTGATATATATTCAGATGATGAGAAAAACAGAATGAATACAGAAGCAGTCCGTACTTTCGTTAAAGAATTAACAGAAACAAATATTCAGAGACACGATGAACAACGCAGAAATTCAGTATGGTATGGTTTTAAAAATTGTCCGTCATATATGATTGTAAATTTTCTCACCAAACTTGAAATATCTCCAAAAAACGAACAATTTAATGTTAAAGCTTTAACTGATTTTATAAGTAACTATGCGGGTACAGAATTAAGAAACTGGGATGTTGCTTTTGTACCAGGTGCATCTGAGTTACCACCAGTGGATTTTGGGTATGGGATAAAATATCATCATCCATACAGAAGATTTTCACTGCTAAATGACGGAAAAATTTTGAGAATGCTTGGTGCGAGAAGAAGAATCGGGAATTCGGCAGACGGACAGTTCGGTTTGAGTTCTGTACAAATTGACAATATAAAACAACAGTTAAAATCACAGGGAATTGAAAATCTGCCGCAAAAAGCTTATTTCCAAAATATAAAACGTAATCCGTTATTAACTATATATGTTGTTGAATTACAGAATCCGGATAATGAGCTTACAAATAATCCTGAATTAAAAAAATATCAGGGTAAAATTGCAATTGGTTTCGGTGTTGGCATTCCTGATTTATCAGACCAAAAAACAAAATATGTAAAATATACCCTTAATAAGATTGCGCTGCAGCAGATATTTGATGGGGACATAGATTTAACGGATGATGAGGAGGGGGATGACTAATGGATATTCTGACAAAATTTAAAAAAGGTGCTGAAAATCACACATATCAAAGGATAGACAGTCAATATAAAACGGATATTTTCCTTGGA
Organism: uncultured bacterium; assembly: GCA_902766395.1. GTDB lineage: Bacteria > Cyanobacteriota > Vampirovibrionia > Gastranaerophilales > Gastranaerophilaceae > Zag111. The sequence goes on along the minus strand of CACXDL010000080.1, from coordinate 5,153 downwards.
TACAATGATGACGGTCAAATGTCCATGGTTATAACAGAGCCTGGCTCGCACTGCAATGTAAAATCTTCAAAATATATAAACGTAGCCCTTATGAAGCGTGAAGACGGGAAAATGGCATTATCTTTTGACTTGCTGGAATATAGTTATAAATCTTTGTTTATAATTTTCTGCAAAGATATAATTTCAGTATGTGAAAACGCAGGGAAATGCGGGGCTGTTGAAAGTGCACTGAAACGCTGGAAATACTGGAAAAATATGTTCGGAAAAAGAAAATCCGATTTGCTTGATACGCTCAGAATTAAGGGATTAATCGGAGAATTGTTTGAATTAAAAAATCATTTTATGGAAATTTATGATGAAGCAACTGCTATTAATGCCTGGATGGGACCGCTTCTTGGACATAAGGACTTTGAAATTGATAATACATGGTACGAAGTTAAAAGTATAACAGAAAATGCTGTCAAAGTAGATATAAGTTCTCTGGAACAGCTGGATTCAGAGAATGATGGTCATCTTGCCGTAATACGTCTTGAACAAACAAGCTCCGTTAACAACAATGCAATAGATTTAAATTCTATTATTTTGTCTGTTTCAGATACAATTGTATCTCCTGAGATCAGGGAACAGTTTATGAATAAACTTGATAATGCCGGATATACATATGATGAAGAATATAACAAATATTGTTTTTTATATAAAGGTACCGAATACTACTGTGTAAATAATAAGTTTCCGCGGCTTACAAGAGCAAATATAAATCAGGCTATAGGAAATGCACAATATACAATTCTGCTTGCTGCTATAGCTGATCTCAGGGAGGGGAAATAATTGAATACAGAAGAATACAGAAGTAAATTACATGAAGATATTGCAATAGCAGCAACAGCGGATATTACTAACCCTCAGGATGAGTTTTTAAAAGTTGTCACAGATATCTTAATAAATGGTGAAGAATTTGATGATTTTCAGGAATGTTACTATGAAGGAATCTCCAGGCGTGGCGCCAATATGCGGATTGACGGGTATACTATTGACGAAACGGATGGTAGTTGCTGCGTATTTATAACTGATTATCACGGCCCTTATGAATTATCTTCCGTTAATGCGGATGAAATTACCGATTCTTTTAAACGTTTATGGTATTTTATTGACGAAGCTTCAAAATATGAATTGTTCAAAGAACTTGAAGAAAGTACAGAAGTTTATGAATTTGCACGAGATATATTTTATAATTCTTGGAATATTACTAAATATCGTTTTTATTTGCTGACAGATGCACATAATAATCAAAGGAAAAAAAATATAAAAGAATTAAAACTTCAAAACACAACCGTTAATTCTGTCGCCGGGATACCAATTGAATTAAATGTATGGGATATAAACAGAATATTTGATTTAGTAAATTCAAAAACGCAAAAAGAAAGCATTGAAATATATCTTTCTGATTTCGGCTCCTCTGGTATTCCTTGTGTAAAAGCTGTTGAATATTATAATGCCGTCGCAGATATTGAAGTTATACCTAAATATGATAATGCAACAAATAGTGAGTCAGATGAAAATGTAGCTAATCTTATTACATATAAATCTTATTTAGCCGTTGTACCAGGACAATTTTTGAATGATATATATCTTGAGTATGGTTCCAGGCTTTTAGAAGGAAACGTCAGATCTTTTTTAAGTGTAAGAGGAAAAGTTAATAAAAATATTCAGGCAACTATCAAAAATTATCCGGAAATGTTTTTTGCATATAACAATGGTATTGCCGCTACAGCAACTGAGCTTGATACAAAAATGACTGAAAAAGGAATGGTAATAACAAGGATAAAGGATCTGCAAATTGTAAATGGCGGGCAAACAACAGCATCTATTGCGAATACATTACTTACTGCAAGAAAAGATGAAGTAATAGATTTATCAAAGCTATATGTTCCAATGAAAATTTCAGTATTGGAACACTCTATGGCCGAAAAAATAATACCAAAGATTTCAGAATATTCTAATTCTCAAAATAAAGTAGATGCTTCTGATTTCTTTTCCAATCATCCTTTTCATATTAGGATGGAAGATTTTTCACGAAAAATACCAGCTCCGGCCATTGATGGTAATCAGTACCAGCAATATTGGTATTACGAACGTACACGTGGCCAGTATAATCAGGGAAAGATGAAATTCAAACCTAAATCAAGTCAGATGAAGCAATATGAAACCCGTTATCCGGAAAACCAGGTTATAAAGATGGTAGACCTAGCAAAATATATGGAAATATATGCTGGAGCTCCTGATATAGTCAGCAGAGGTAAACAAGCTATTGTAAAAGTTTTTGCAGATCAGATCAGAAATCAATGGAATAAATCAGATATAGAATTTAATGAATATTATTTTAAAAGAGTTGTTGCTTTGGCAATTATGTTTAGAGATACTGACAACATTATAAAATCAACTGAATGGTATAAAGAAAAACATTCATATAAAGCAAATGTTATTGCTTATACTTTAAGTATAATTTTCGATCATATCAGAGTAAATTGCAAAGGGCAGGTTAATTTTATTGAAATATGGAATAAACAGAAATTATACAAAGAACTATATGATCAAATCAGTATTTTATGTAAAGATGTGTATGATTTTATTACGGATGACAGTCGTCTTACTGAAAATGTTACTGAATGGTGTAAGAAAGAAGAATGTTGGAAAAGAGCTAAAAAGCAAAATTGGAATATATTGCCAGAGTTTATTGACACTTTAGTCACGGAAGAAGAAATAATTTCGAGAATAAAAATTTCCAAAGAAACACAAAGGATAAAAAACGAAGTAGATTCTCTCAAAACAATTATGGCATTCGGATCTTTATACTGGAAGCAAATGCATGACTGGGGAATGGAACGTGGTTTGTTAACCCCGATTGATGTTAGTATTTTGCAGCAAATAATACAAATGGACAAAACGGGTAAAATCCCATCGGAAAAGCAAGCAAGGAGAGTTTTAAATGCGCGGGAATATCTCATTAAAAATGGAATGCCCTTGCAATTTTAAATATGATTATTTTTGATTTTGAATAAATAACAATATTTTTTGCATTGTATTTTCAAAATCTTTTTTAATTTCATGCTCCCAGATCCGGAGGACATGCCATCCTTTATTTTTATAATATTCATTGACCTTTAAATCCCGTGCAACATTTGCAGTAATTTTATCTTCCCAGAATTCGATATTTGTAGATGGTTTAATAAAATGTTCCGGACATTTATGCCAGAAGCAAGAATCAAGAAATATTACCACTTTATATTTTTTGATGGCAATATCCGGCTTTCCAAATAAATTTTTAACATTTTTCCTAAACCGTATCCCGTTATGCCACAGATATTTTGAAACCAATACCTCCATTTTTGTATTTTTGGAACGTATAGCTTTCATATTTTTTGATCGCTGCTCTTTTGTATGTACATCCATAAATTTATTGTATCATTTAAATACAAATCAACACATAACTTATCAAAAAGTACCAGAAACTTTGAGAATGAACTATTAGAGAGTTTAAGAATTTGTATCATTAAGTTTTGAAAATTTTCCCCAATAGTTAAAAAGCCGCGCATCAAAGTTTTATTATGATGTATTATTATCAACTTTTTACATATTAAACCCCGTTTAACAGGGTTTAAAACCCATTTAAAACTGTTTTAAAATTTATCTTTTAATACGTCCGTATCTGACGTGCAAGTAATTTATTATATAAATGAAAAGAGGTGATAATTATGCTTGAAAACAAAAAAGGAAAAAGAAAAGTAAACAAAGAAGAAACTCTCCAAGAAGCCTATGAAAGAGTATTTAATTATGATCCGACTGAAGAAGAAGTCGAAGCCAAATATGATGATGAATTTAATGAATGGCTTGATAACTTTTTAAAAAAATAAAAATGCCTACTATTAAGTACTGTCACAGTCATAAGAAAGAGGTGAAACATGGATAAATTAAAATCAAAAATAATCGAAATGGTCAATTCAGCAGGATACGACTATGCGGTCAACATAGGATTTTGGAATGACTATGAAGTTTACGAGCCAATTTATTGGGCTGACGGGATTTATAACGAAGATTTGCCCGAATTTATTTTAGCTAAGGATGAAGAAATTCGTTGGACTAATAGTAGTGAGGAGGCTTTTAAAGTAATAAATGAGATGGAAAAGTACGAAACTAATGAATTAGAAAATGAGCCGATTAAACTTGAACCAAACCTCACCATGAAGTCCTTTAAATTTGAGTGTGGTGGTTATATGGGCTGTGATATTTTTGAGTATAAATCACTTAAAAAAGGGAATTTTCTTACCTATAATGAAAAGGGTTGTGGAAGTCTTGATATTAAACCTTCAAAAATAAAAATAGAAGATGCAAAGTTTGATGAATTTGCCCTTGGAATGATAAAATATTTTTATGAAGACTTAGGAACAGATACTGACATATGTGACGGAGAATGGTTTGAGTTCCGAGCAACCTTATCCAATGGACAAAAATTAAAATCGACAGGATATAATTATTTCCCTTTTACTTATTATAAATTTGTAGCATACTTAGGACATTATTGGAAATAATATAGGGTTTAATATGGATATTTTAGACAGATTAGCAAAACCAAAATTCCACTAAACAGGTCGGCATAATGCCGACCTGTTTTACTTGTTCAAATTATTACTGGTGCGAATTTTCAATATCTTCAACCATTCTTTTTGCTATTTTATAAAATTTTGCGTATTTTGAGTTTTGAGTTTCTTTATAATTATCAAACTCTTCAATATTTTCCAATGCTTCGCCTTTAAATATTTCATCTGTTCCCAGTTTATCAAAAATACTTTCACGTCTTGCAGTAAACATAAGACCTTCACTACAGTCAGATGCATTTATATAAATAATTTCATCGTTATCATTTACCTCAATTTCCGCATCATAATCACAAACCTGCGGACCGCCACAACCATTGTACCGGTTTATTTTTGCTTTTTCTGATTCAATAAACATAACACATTCTCCTTTCATTTTAATTCTCATCGGATTCATAAAAATTTCTTTCATCTGGTGATAAATACTGATCGTATGCGATATTTTTCTGCTGAAGCTCCTGTTTGCGAGCTTCTAAATATTTTTCTTCATCTTTTATCCCT
>CACXDL010000079.1 GCA_902766395.1 uncultured bacterium | reverse complement strand
GGTGGTAATATAGGTGCAACAGGAATTTGGTACAAAAAAGATTTCTTTACCGCATTAACAGCAAACGTAGGAGCAAGTGTAGCAGATGCTTCAACAATGTATGGTTCTGAAGACTTCCCAATGTTAATGACAGGTGTTGCATCAAAAACAGGTTATAACTGGGAATTAGCAAAAGGGAAATTCATTATACAACCAAGCTGGTTAATGAGTTATACCTTTGTAAATACCTTTGATTATACAAATGCAGCAGGAGTAAGAATTAAATCTGATCCGTTACATGCAATAAATATGGCTCCTGGAATTAAATTCATCGGTAATTTAAAACATGGCTGGCAGCCATACATTGGAGTACAGATGGTATGGAACATAATGGATAAGACTGATTTCCACGCAAACAATGTTTCATTACCGGAATTAAGTGTAAAACCTTATGTCCAATACGGTGTTGGTGTACAAAAACGCTGGGGCGAAAGATTTACCGGTTTCTTCCAGACTATGTTTCGTAATGGCGGCAGAAACGGCGTAGCTCTTTCATTAGGCTTTAGATGGGCTATTGGTAAAGATCCTTCTAAAAGTCATGCAAACTAAAAATTAAAATAAATAATAAAAGAGGTTTATGAATATGAAATTTGAAATAAATCGTGAAGAATGTATAAAATGCGGTTTGTGTATTAAAGATTGTGTAACCGGTGCTATTGAGCAAGATAATCAGGGTTTTCCTCAAATGACAAGTAAGGATAGTTGTATAAATTGTCAACATTGTTTTGCCATTTGTCCTAAGGGTGCAATAAAGTTTGATGAAAACGAAGCGCAAAATGCCGAATCAACAAATTATGATGATATTTTGTCTTTAATAAAATCTCGCAGGAGCGTAAGACAATACAAGCATGAAAATGTTTCAGAAGAAAAATTATCCAAGTTAAAAGCGATGCTTAAATATATACCTACAGGTTGTAATTCTCATTCTTTGCATTTTTCTGTGGTAGAAGATTTGGCTGCGATGGATGAAATAAGAGATAAAGTTAATTCTAAAATACTAAACTCTTTTGTATACAAGATTTTTGCTCCAATATTTAATAAATTCTCAAAAACTAAAGATGCCTTGAAAAACGGAGAGGACATTATTTTTAGAAATGCACCGCATATGATAGTAGTTTCATCTCCTGTAACAGCTCCATGTGCAACAGAAGACCCGATAATTGCTTTGAGTTATTTTGAATTGTATGCACAGCATCTTGGACTTGGAACCTGTTGGTGTGGATTTGGACAAATTAGTGTAAAATTATTCCCAGAAATATGTGATATTCTCCAAATTCCAAAGGGATATGTTCCTGTGGGGGTGATGCTTTTTGGAGAACCGGCAATTAAATATCAAAGAATAATTCAGCCAAAACCTTATGTGATCTCATCTGTAAAAGGAGACTTTAAAACCCATAAAAGAAACATTTTTGAAGTTATTATTCGCTTCATTACAAATTTTTTAAGGTAATAAATAAATTTTATAAGTTTACGATATCACATTTTGTTCCGCAAAAAGTGCATCTGTCATATTGCAAATTATATCCAAGAATCTGATATCCGTTTCTTACAACGATAGGACTATTGCAATTTTTGCAGTATGTGGAGGAAGTTTCGGTATTTGTAATGTTTCCTGTATAGACATATTTTATGCCATATTCTTTTGCAATATTATATGCCTTTAGTAGTGTTGAAAATTCGGTAGCTTTTCTGTTACTGAATTTATAACGAGGGAAAAATGCACTAAAATGGAGCGGAATACAATCCCCAATATTTTTTGTAATCCATTCGCATTCTTTTTTAAGTTCATCCTCACCGTCATTTTCACCTTCTATTAAAAGAGTTGTTAATTCAAGATGACAATCTGTTTTATTGGCAACGTATTCTATTGTATCGAGTACGGGCTGTAATTTTGCAAGACAATTTTTTGCATAAAACCGTTCGCTAAAACCTTTTAAATCAATATTTGCAGCATCCATAAAGGAGAAAAATTCTTTTGCAGGTTCAGGATTAATATATCCGGAAGTTACTGCAACTGTTTTTATTCCATATTTTCTGCAAAGTTTTGCTGTATCAATTGCATATTCAAAAAATATCACAGGTTCGTTGTATGTAAATGCTACGCTTTTGCAATTTTGTTCAAGGGCAATTTGAACAATTTCTTCAGGAGAAGTTTTATTTATTCTATTTTCTGCTTTACTTTTTGAAGTTTGCCAATTCTGACAAAACTGACATCCCATATTACATCCCAATGTTCCAAAAGACAATACGGCCGATCCAGGATAAAAATGATATAAAGGTTTTTTCTCAATAGGATCAATTGCCAACCCGGTATTAAATCCATATGTATCAAGAATAATATTGCCATTAACATTTTTTCTCACATGGCAAAATCCCTCTTGTCCTTCTGAGAGTGTACAATTTCTTGGACATATTGAGCATTGAGTTTTACCGTTTGTTAACATATTTTGATATTTCATAATTCGTATTATAATACTTATATGATTAAAATTAAAGAACCATCAGTTGCAGGAACTTTTTATCCTGATAATAAAGAAGATTTAGAAAAATTAATTAAAATTTTTAAAGAGCAAAGTAAAAATACATATGAGGTCAAAGGCCGTGCGGTTATTGTTCCTCATGCAGGTTTGGTGTTTTCCGGAAGATTATCTTATGAGGGTATATCTCAACTTGATTCGGGTATAAAAAATTTATTTATAATTGCGCCATGCCACAAAACAGTTTTTAAAGGGCTGGCTCTTTCAAACTATAACAGATGGAAAACCCCTTTGGGTAATATTTCTGTAAATAAAGCATTATACAAAGAATTAGAGAAAAAATACGGAGCTTTTTATAATGATGAAGCATTTGAAGAAGAACATTCCATAGAAGTTTTAGTTCCGTTGATTCAAACTCTGTTTGAAGAGGTTAATATTATTCCGATTCTGTATGGACAAGAAAATCCGGAAAAAATTGAATCTATAATTAGTGAATATTATTCTGATAAAGAAAATGGTTTTATTATTTCATCTGATTTGAGTCACTTTATGAGTGATAAAGATGCAAGAGGACTTGATGGGAAAACCGCAGCTATGATAGAATCAGGAAATCTTTTTGGAATGAAATATGAGCAGGCATGTGGTTCTGTTGGAATTGCGGGGCTTGTAGGATTTGCAAATAAAAATAAATTTTCTTTAATTCGTATTGATATGACAAATTCTTCAGCTGTAAATAGTGATAAATCACGGGTAGTTGGCTATGGCTGCTGGTTTTTGTATGAAGGTGATAAAAATAAATTTATAAAAAAATATTATTCAAAGTTTGTTACAGATTTATCAAGAACAATATTAAAATCTCAATTTGATAAAAAACCTGTTACGATACATTATCCTCAAGTATTTGATGAGGCCGGAGCATGCTTTATAACATTAGAAAAAGGGGGTAAACTAAGAGGATGTATCGGCTCAATTATTGCTCACAGATCTCTTGTTGCAGACATTGTAGAAAATACAAGAAATGCGGCATTTAATGATTACAGATTTAATCCGGTTGAAGAATCAGAAGTTAAAGATTTAAAAATTTCTGTATCTATTCTAACTCCTCCTGTAAAAATCGAATTTGAGGATGAACAGGATTTATTAAATAAAATTGTTCCTAAAAAAGACGGAATAATAATTAAAGACGGTAAATATCAGGCAGTATATCTTCCTTCTGTTTGGGAGGAATTACCTGATAAGAAAGAATTTTTAAATTCTCTTAAGATAAAGGCCGGTTTGCATGAGGATTATTTCTCATATTCCATTCAGGCATTTAGATTTGAAACAATTTATATTAAAGAGTAAGTTTTCAGATATTTTACGGCAAAAAAACCAGCATCGCACTTGCAGATGTTGGTTTTGCAATAAAATTTTCTTTAATATTACATTAATCCAAGAACTTTTTTGTACCAAGAAAAAGATTCAAGTTCAGTTCCATTAAATGTAGTCTTAGCACATTGATGTTTTAAATAATCTTCAAACTCGTCGGCGAACGGAGATTTAGCCTTTTTTACTTCTTTTTCAGAAACTACTTTAATCATAAAATTACTCCTTAAATTTTTCGACCTACACTTCGCATTAATTATAACATAAAAGTCATGTCATTTCTAGTTATAAAACATGAAAAATTAAAAAGTTGCCATTATTACTGAATATAAAATGTAACATTTTGTTAAGATACTTTGTTTATATAAAAATAAACATATAAAATTAAAATTTTGTGAAAAAAATAAATTTTTGTGCTAAAATTTTTCTATGATATTAATAGGTGAAAACGTACACATAATCTCTAAACAAGTAAGATCTGCTTTGGAAAATAGAGATGAAAATTTTGTAAAAAAAATACTAAAAATTCAGCAAAAGTTTGATGTAATTGATTTGAATGTTGGTCCTGCAAAGGGCAAACTTGACAATATTTTTCAATGGCTGATTCCTTTGTGTGGAGATAAAAATTTATCTTTGGACACCTCAAATATTGTAGCAATAAAAGAAGGGTTAAAACTTATTGAATCTCCAAAAAATTGTTTTATAAACAGTACATCTGCAGATAAAGAAAAATTAGAGTTTTTGACAACTCTTGCAATAGATTATGATTGTAATCTTATTGCTCTTGCCATGTCAAAAGAAACTGGCATTCCTAAAACTGCTGATGAGCGCATGGAGTTAATTTGTGAAGTATATGATTATTCCTTGTCAAAAGGCATGAATAATGAAAAATTATTTTTTGATCCTTTGGTTTTGCCTGTCAAAGTAGATTCTTCTCAGGGTATAGAGGTCTTAAATACTATAAAAATGGCAAAGGAAAGTTTTGACCCTCAGGTAAAAACAGTTATTGGTTTATCAAATATTTCTAACGGTATTTTATCTTCATACAGGCCGTTATTTAACAGGGTTTTTGCAGTTTTAGCATATGGTGCCGGTTTGGATTGTATTATTGCGGATGCAAGAGACGAAAAATTATATAATATTATAAAAATGTTGGAATGTAACAATCCTAAAACTGATGTTGAAAAATTGTACATAAATCTTGCAAATATGGTACAATGTTTTGGTGAACTGGAAGATATAGATTTTGACATGGAAGATGAAGAGCAAAATCTTATAATAAAATCCGCTCAAATATTGTTAAATAAGAGGATATATTCTGATAGTTTCGCACAATTACAGTAATAAGGTATTTCAAGGGTTATGAAAATTAAAAATAAATTATTAGCAACAGCGTTAGTTTCGTTACTATTCTGCGGAATAAATCCGGTTTTTGCACAAATGTCTCCTGAGGCGAGTGTTTTATATCAGGAAGCATGTTCTGCAGAACACCAGCAGGATTTAAAAACTGCAATATCAAAACTTGAAAAAGCTATTGAAGTTTCCGGCGGTGATACAATGCTTTATACAAAGCTGGCAGGAATATATTCCGAAATTGATGAATACGACAAGGCTCTTGAAATATACAAAAAAGTTATAAATATAAATCCGGATGATGCCTTCATTTATGTGAGTATAGGCAGCATTTATGAAAACCAAAATAAGTATAAGGATGCTCTTGAAGCATATACAAAAGCCGCAGATATTTATCCTGAATACAAATACAATTTTTTCAATATCGCAAATGTTGAATATCAATTGAGAGATTATAAAAAAGCCATTGAAAACTATAATGCATTTTTAGAAACTTATCCTGCACATGTTGATGCAAGAGAGAATTTAGCTGCTTCATATTTGGCTATTAAGGATTATAAAAATTCTGTAACTAATTATCAGAAGATCTACGATAAAAATCCTGAATCCTTTAAACATCATTATGAATATGGAATTTCATTGTTAAATACCGGAGAAACAGAAAAAGCTCAGCAATTTTTAGAAAAAGCTATCGAAATAGATCCTGAAAATGATGCGGCTCATTTGGGGTTAGCTCAGGCGTATCAGGATTTAGGTAAAAAAGAATTATCTTATGAACAATACCAAGTAGTGCTAAAGAAGGTTCCTAATCTAAATACTGTCAGATTAGATTATGCTAATCTTCTTGCTGATATGAACAAAAATACTGAAGCAATAGAACAGTATAACATGTACATAAAAGCCTTTCCTGACGATAAGAGGGGCTATGAAAATATTGCTGCCGTATACAAAGAATTGAAAAATTATGATAAAGCTTTGGAAAATTATCTCATAGCTTTCTCTAAAGATAAAGATAACCTTGATTTAAAGAAAGATATTGCAAACTGTTATCATAACAAAAAAGATTATGAAAATGCTCTAAAGTATTACAACGAAATTTTGGAAGTCGAACCGGATAATTTCAATATAAAATTTAATAAAGCATTAGCATTACATGCCCTAAAAGGTTATGATGAAGCAATCGAATTATATCGTGAATTGTTATCTGTAAAAAATGAAAAAACTATTAAAGAAAATTTAAACAATGCGCTTGTTTCAAGAGGGCATGAACTTGTTTCCGATGATACCGAAACAGCAATATTATATTTTAAAGAAGCAATTAAAGGCGGATATTCAGATGGGTATGTTTATTATGGTTTGGCAAAAGCATATCGTATAAACGGAAATAATACAAAAGCTTCTGAAAATTATGAAAAAGCCATTTCGATTAATCCTGATAAGACTTTGTATTCTGCAGAATATAGTGATTTTATTTCTTCAATGTATAAACCTCAGGTAAATGTAGAAACAGGAAGCACAGGCGATTTACCATCAATAAATCTTTCTATGTCGTCAGAAACAACTCCTGCAAAAACTGAAGAAAAAGAAAAGGTTCCAACAATTGAAAAGGTTTCAGATGTTGCAGTAAATAAAAGCAAAGACTTCATATTACAAGGGGATAAAGATTATAAAAATAATAACTATGATTCTGCTATAAAAAATTATCAGGATGCGTTGCAGATAGTTCCAAATGATGAAATTACTTTGCTAAAAATTGGTAATATTTATAAAATAAAAGAAGATAACAGCAAAGCAATAAACTTCTATCAAAAAGCAATAATTGTAAATCCTGATTATACAGACGGCTGGTTTAATTTAGGATTGGCATATGCTAATGAAAATAATTTAATAGAAGCACAAAAAAGTTTTGAAAAGGTTATTGATTTGGATAATGATTACAATGCGGGATATGCATATTATGCTCTGGGTATGGCTTTTGAACATCAGGGTAAAAAATCAGATGCCGTTAAAAATTATAAATCCTTTATAAAATACAATGAAGATAAAAATTTGATAAATACAGTTCAGGAAAAGATTAAAGAATTACAATAATTATGAAAAAAATATTTTTAACAGGTGTGTTGATATTTATGTCGGTGTTTTTGTGCGCCTGTAGTAAAAAAGAGTCTTATATATTATTTAATAAATATCCGTTTGATAAAGATACAATGACTTCTACAACGAATGTTTTTAAACCTGGGGAGAGGATATATTACCTTGTTACAACTCCGAAAAAAATTGAATCCCAGCGTTTGTTAATTCAGGTAGTAAAGCTTGGTAAAGAAGAGCGTTTAGGATATGAGCTGGTTTGGGGCAAGCAGGTTAAAATGAGAGATGAACAGGTTTATTACTATACAGATTATGTTGTATTTAATGAGCCGGGTGCGTATTTAATGAGGGCGCATTCAAAAGATTTACCTCCAAAACTTATTGCAGCAAATCAATTTTATATAAGAAATTAATTATAATTAGAAAGAAGGAAAAATGATAAAAGAAAAAGCCTTAGAGTACCATAAAAACGGATATTCATGCTCTGAATGTATCGTTCAGGCATGCATAGATGAAGGAATTTGTGATGAATCTTTAATATCTTGTGCAACAACGTTTTCAGGAGGAATGTCATCAGGATGCCTATGTGGATCTGTTTCCGGTTCACAAATGGTTTTGGGATATTTGTTTGGCAGAAACAATAAATTTGGAAATCAGATATCTGCAAGGGAAAAAGCCGCAGAATTTGTTGAAGAATTTAAAAAAAGAAATAAGGTAACCTGCTGCCGAATTTTATCTTCCGGTTATTCCGGTGCAGAGCGCAAAATGCATTGTGCAAAATTTGTTTCGGATGCATGTGATATCTTAGAAGAACTAATCAAAGTAAAAGTATAACAAAAGTTGGTTAATATGATAAAAGTGGATAAATTAAATTTTTTAACGGCAGGCATGCCTCTTTCCACAGGAAAAGGAGGCTATCCGAGGGCTTTTGAAATTTTAAAAGAAATGGAACTTGATGGTATGGAAGTGGAATTTGTTCATGGCGTAAGAATGTCTGAACAAACACGGCAATTTTTGAAAAATATTACAAATGAGCAGGGTTTTCTACTCACTTCTCATGGACCTTTTTATATAAATTTAAATTCAAAAGAAGAAGAAAAAGTTGAAGCAAGTGTTCAGCGTATAATTGAAACTGCTCAGGCTGCAAGAGATTTCGGGGGTTACAGTATAACATATCATGCAGCTTTCTATATGGGTGGAGATAAAGAAACTGTTTATCAACAAGTTAAAACTCAGACTCAAAAAATCATTGAGGCTTTGGAAAAAGAAAATATTGATGTTTGGGTTCGTCCGGAAACAACAGGAAAAGCAACTCAATGGGGAGATTATGAAGAAATAATTCGTCTTTCAAAAGAGTTTGAACAGGTTCTTCCTTGTATTGATTTTTCTCATATTCATGCAAGAACTGCGGGAGAATATAATACTTATGATGAATTTTGTAAAATATTAGACAGAATTTCATCAGAGCTTGGTCAAAAAGCGATAGATAATTTTCATGCTCATTTAGCAGGTATTGAATATACAGCTAAAGGCGAAAAGCGTCATTTGATTTTTGAACAAGCAGATATGAATTATAAAGACTTGCTAAAAGCGTTGAAATCATTTGGTGTCAAAGGTGCTCTTGTTTGTGAAAGCCCAAACATAGAAACTGATACGAAGATTTTAAAAGATTATTATTGTTCTTTATAGTCTAAACAGTTGAGATATTAAAGAATCTTTGAAAAATACCGACATGTACATCGGTATTTTTCAATTTACAATATGAAAGGCATAACTATGTTTAATTATGTAAATGGTAACCCTTTTGGACAAAAAATTGAATCGGCTGTTTCAACAGGTAAAGAAAATAAACGTCAACAGCAAAATCAACAACAAGAGGAAGAAAGAAATTACCTTGAGGATGAAGAACAAGATGAGGTAAGCATAAGCCAACGGCCGACTTTAACTGAAGATGATATTTTATATCTGACAAAAGAGTATATAAATAAATTAAAATCTGAACATAGTGCAGAAGATAAGGTTATTCAAAAATTGGATAAATTTATGTCTAAATTTGATGTTAAAAAATTTATGAAAAGAAATCCGGATATGACTGTTTCAGATTTTAATATGATAATGTTTAATGAGACATCCTGTCTTTTAAAATAAAAAAATACCTGCCATAATTGGCAGGTATTTTTGTAAATTATTCTTCGTCTTCGTCTTCGTCTTCCGTTTTAATTTTATCAACGACCATTTTAGCCATTTCTTTTGCGATAACTTTTTGTGTATCTGCCGGGCAATTTTGCAGCATGTTCATTGCTGTTCTAAGAGTTGTATCGATGTCATACCAGCGTCCTCTTCTGTTATCATCAAGTCCTGAGCCGACAGCATTAATAATATCATCTACAGCTTCAAATTTTTCATCTTCAATGTTGTGTTCAATGATGATTTTAATCAAATTTAGTGCTACCCTGATTTGAGTTTGGTCATCACTTTCTTCTAAAGTTTTAACTGCTTCTGATAAAACCGGATCTTTGTCGTACCAGCGTCTGTGTTGGTTTGAGTATTCTTCTTTCATCTTCCTGTCTCCTTATTTATTCTACCCTTGTTTAAATGTTACACCTTTTGTTCCTTTAGGATACTTCCAATCTATTGCTTTTTTTTCACATGCAATTCTGCATGCTCCACATTCAAGGCAATTCTCATAATTTATTATCAATTTTTGTTCGTCTTCATTCCATTCATAAACTCCTGCAGGACAAATATATGTACAATTTCTGTTTTCGCACAGTTTACATTGTTCCTGATTCGGATTTAAATGAGATTCTGTATCAGGGGAATATTTTAGTGTGTATAGTTTTTTATCTAATGTCATATTAAAATACTCCATATCAGTTTAATAATTGCCCAAAAATCTTTAAATAATTCGAAAATTTTTCGATCAGTAAATATGCTTTTTATAAATTTATGATAACCTTCTTTTTTAGGTATACTGTTTACTGTTGTAAACATTTCAAAGAAAGAATTTATTTTTTTTAGATAATAGCCCATAAATGCTTTTTTTCTTTGATGCGCAATGTCCATAAGATTTCTGTATGTTTTTAAATCTTTTATTATAAAGGATTCTTTTAATTTTCTTTCATAATCTGATAAAATTTTTCTTGAAAAATCATTTTTGTTAAAGGCACAAATAGCTGTTTCTGCTGCTAATTTTCCGCTAATCATAGCCAGATTGGTTCCTTCCCAGTGAAGGTTATTAACCAACATTGCAGCATCTCCAACAATCATTACTCCGTTATCACAAAGTTTCGGAATCTTTTTATAACCGCCTTCAGGAATTAAATGTGCACTATATTCTTTTAAAGTTCCCCCTTCTAATAAAGGTGCAATTGTCGGATGTTGTTTTAATTTTTCCAAATATTCATAAGGTTTACATTTATTTTCAACAAGATCATTTAAAGTTATTCCCAAACCGATTGTTACCGAATCTTTATTTGTATACATAAAACCAAGTCCGAGCAGTCCGAGCATAGGGCCGCCAAAGATCTCACCAATAACTCCTTCATCATCTTTTACACCAAATCTTTGATTAATTATATCCTTATCTAACTTTATAACTTCTTTAACACTAAGTGCAACATCTTTTGTTTCTATTTCTTTTCTCAAACCAATTTGTTTTGCAAGCAAAGAATTTACACCATCAGCAAGGATTACAATATCCGCATAATAATCCTCAAGTTCTGTTTTTACACCGACGACAGTTGTTCCGTTTTTGATTAATGAACGAACAACTGTTTGTTCAACAAGAATAACACCTGCTTTTTTTGCTTCCTCAGCAGCCCAACGGTCAAATTTTCCTCTTATGACAGAGTAACTTTCATTACCGTCATTACGATAAGATATAGTTGTTGAATCTTTTTCTCCTAATATCATAAAATTATGAGCAATATTGCGGCGTTCAACAGGAGCTTCCGTTTCGAAATTAGGAAAAATCTCTTTTGTAGGTTGCGTATAAATTGCACCTCCAAAAACATTTTTACTTCCGGAAAACATCCCACGTTCAATTAATACAACTTCTTTTCCGGCTTTTGCCAGAGTAATTGCACAAGAAATACCTGCAGGACCTGCTCCAACGACTATAACATTTGTTTTATTGTTTTTATTTTGCATAAAACTGTCTCTTTGTAAAAATTATACATTAAAATTCATTTGTTGTAAAATCGTTAACTTGTCTGAAAATGTTGTATATATTAAAAAATTTTTTAAATGTTAAATTTGGTAAAAATTTAGCAAAAATTTATTGCTTTTATATTTAATATGAATGACAATACAAAAAGTGGATTAAAGAAAATGATAGTGGATAGTGTAGCAAAATTTCGAATAGATAGACCAAAGTTGAAAGAGGGATATCTATCCCCTGAAAACAGTCCTTCTACTACTATCTCCAATTCATTACACGACTCACAATTCAAAATTCAAGATATTAAGAGACCTTTAAACAACAATCAATATGATTTAAGTTTTAAAGGTCTTTCTTTTATGCCCAAAATGTATAAGCGTGTAGGTACATATGGCAAGGCAGAATTTTTAGAATTTTCTAAAAATCATTTATACGGACTTGGAGATGATTTATTAAAAGATATTGAATCCAGACCTAACTGGGCAGGGAAACTTATTTCTGTTTCCGGTGATACAATTACAATTAATAAAAAAACAATTCCGCATTTGGCATGGGATGGAATAGTATATCCATTTAAAGTTTTGCCGGGAGATATTCTAAATGGTACTGTAGAGCTTTTAGGAAAAATTCCTCCTTTTGAAAACTTGGCGCATAAAATTTTAAGTACAGATTTCTTTAAAAACATCAGACAGCGTTCTAAAATTGATAAAAAAATAAATTCCTTATCAGGAATGATTACCTACAGACAAGATAAAATTGCTGAAGCCGTAAAAAAATATGCAAAAATTCATAATGGTGTTGAGCCCGTAGGGGAAGAATTAGCTCGAATAGTTAAAAATGTAGATGACAATATGGCATCAAATGTTTTTCAGACAACTTCAAAACAGTTTGATTTTAAAACAGGAAATTATGATACAAAACATGAAAGAGCGCTAAACAGATTAGTTTCAGGTTTACCGCCTGCATTATTCCTTGCAAATGATGCATATAACCTGTCAAGAATGATGGATGATGATGCAAAAGATGCCGAAAAGGAAAGAAAAATAAGATTTAGGCAAGAAACCAGCAGAATTTTGACAAGTGGCTGGTTAACATTGATTACAATGGGTGCCTTCCAAAAATTTATAAATAGTTCAAAAGCAGGCATTATGCTTATGACCGGAACAACAGTTCTTGTAACAGAAATGTTTTCACGTTTATCAAACGGTAAGCATATAACCAGATTAACACCTGAAGAAGCAAGAGAAGAAAATAACAGAACAAATGCTCCTGAAGCAAAAATCGAACCAATAGATAATAAAGGACAAGTTTCATCTACAGGAAATTCTGCAGATAAATCTAAAGATCAACAAAAACCTTTACTTTCATTTGATACACTAATGAAGGCTTCAGCTGTGGTTCTTGGTTTGGGTTATGGTATAAAAGGATTTAAAAATTTACCATTTATAAAAAATTCTGCATTAAAATATTTCCAAAATATGGATGCTGAAAAATTAAGTAAATTGGGAGTTAACTTGGATAAACTTAAATCTGAAAATGCTGTTAAAACATTTGAAGATAAGATAATTTACAGACCATTTACTCAATTATATAAAAATCTTACAAGTGAAGAATATATCGTTGATCCGAAAAAATTTGACAAAATAGTAGATATTTTACGCCAAAACGGATACAAAGAATTTGCTGATGAGTACGAAAGAGTCGGTAAAACAGCATTAAAAGAAATTGATGGTAAACAGGTACTTGATTTTGGCGTTAAGGATAAAAAAGTAAAACCATTAGTCAATTTTGTAATTGCGCCGTTTAAATTTATGTGGAATACAGTTTCACTTCCATACTGGATGATCGATGAAAAAATTGGTAATTTATTCAGAAAAGCAAAACCAAAATTAGCACCAAAAGAAATTGATTCATTAGTTAAGAGTTTTGGTAAAATCAGCAAGAAAGCAGAAGAATTTGCTGCAGGCAAGATGAGTGAAAAACAGTTCGAAGATTTTATAAAAATAAATATGACAAATGCCTTCAATAAGGATTCAATGTCCAGCGTATCAAATGCCGAGTTGTCTAATTTAGCTAAAACAGCAGCATCAATTGCAACAATATGGTTCCTGATGACAGACAACTACAATATGGTAATGTTAAAATCAAACGGTAACGATAAAGATGGTGCAAGTACAAAATTTAAAGAGAGATTTGTACAAGAAGGATCAAGGTTATTCTACCAAACATTGTTAATAGATTTGTTTAATTCAACATTCAGAAATTCATACAACGCATCACTTCTTGGAATGAGCTGGGTAACATTGACAGATACAACATTGGGTGAAATCTTAACAAGAAGTTCTGTGGGAACACCTATTAAAGCTCATACAAGAGACGAATTAATTGCAATTGAAGATAAACAAAATAATGCAAAAGGTTTCTTGAAAGGTTATTACAACTTTATGCGTCGCTTAACAGGTAAACGATCTATAAAGACTTATGAAGTTGCACCAAGAAATTCCTTAAAAACTCAACAGCAGCAGACGGTACCTTCAGTAGCAACAGCATTGCCAAAAAATATTGAAATGAACCGCAATTTGATGTTCCAGAATAATACATCAATAGATAAGATGATTAAACAAGCATAACTTAAGTTCTGCTCTTGCTCTTTTTAAAAAGTAATAATAATGGAATTAATGCAAAACATGCAATACCAAAAATTCGGAATGAATCCATAAATGCCCAAAGAGTTGCCTGCTTAATCATTGTACCGTATTGTACATATTGAGCCATATGATGGGCAACATCAGGACTTGTATATTGAGATAATGCAGCAGCAGTTGCCTGAACCTTTGCAACAAATACATTGTTTAATTCACTCAATTTCCCAACCATCATAAACTGATGAACCTGAGCAAATCTTGTTAAAAATGTCGCAACTAAAGATGTTCCTATCGCTCCACCAATGTTTTTAAATAAGTTTTGCAAACCGGAAGCATTCGTCATTTGCTCATTTGTCAATGTTTCAAGCGAAAGATTTATTATAGGAACCATTGCCATGCCCAGTCCAAAACCCATTAAACAGTTTGGTACCATAATATTTATTTGGGCAATCTGCAAATTCAAAAATCCAAATATTAAACTTGCACTTCCTATACATGCCAAACCAACAACAACGAGTTTCCTTTTATCAACTTTATCCGCAATAAAGGCACAAATTATTGTTGCAGACAAACTAC
This sequence comes from uncultured bacterium, assembly GCA_902766395.1. Classification (GTDB taxonomy): domain Bacteria; phylum Cyanobacteriota; class Vampirovibrionia; order Gastranaerophilales; family Gastranaerophilaceae; genus Zag111. The sequence continues at coordinate 5,235 of CACXDL010000079.1, read as the reverse complement.
CAATTCCTCGAGGCATCATAGATAAACCGCTTAAATAAGCAGTATACCCCATCATACTTTGCAAAAACTGAGGTAAAATCGCAATTGATGCATATAATACAGACTGCATTATAACCTGAATAAATGTACCTATAACAAATTCTTTATTTTTAAATACACTTAAATCTACAAGAGTTTCTTTTCTTACTGCCTGTGATACGAAAAAACAAACAGCAGAAATACAGGAAATTGAAAATATCCATCTTATCCAGTTTGCATTGAACCAATCGGCATTATTACCCTTGTCAAAAAAGACCTGCAAGCATAAAAGCCATAAAAATAAGAAGAAAAATCCAATTCCGTCAAGTTTTACCCCTTTTTGACGTCTTGCATAAGGAGGATTAAATAACAGATTTTTTGCTAATATTGCTGCAATACAACCTAAAGGTACATTTATAAAGAATATCCACGGCCAAGTCCAGTTATCAGTAATCCATCCTCCCAAAACAGGACCAATAATCGGCGCAATAATAACACCCATGCCAAATATTGCCATCGCTGTTCCGCGTCGTTCTTTAGGGAAACTTTCCATCATTATTGCCTGTGATAGCGGAACGATACCGCCACCGCCTGCCCCCTGCAAAATCCTGAAAATAACCATTTGTCCGAGAGATTTTGCCATACCGCATAACAATGAAGCAACGGCAAATAATAAAATACTTATTATATAAAAATTCTTACGTCCAAATAATTTACTAAAATATCCGACAGACGGAATGACAATACCTGATGCAATTAAGTAACTTGTTAAAATCCAGATACTTTCATCTCTTGTTGCAGAAAAACTTCCCGCCATATGAGGCAGGGCAACATTGGCAATCGTTCCGTCCATAACATAAACAAATACCGCAAGTAAAACCGGCATACATGATATCCATGGATGTTCGGGTAAATATTGATTTTCATCTTCTATTGTCGGATTTTGAGTTGACATATTTAAACCTTAATATTTACTATTTTACTTTTACTTTTGGTACAACTGACATTCCGGGTACTACATTGTACTTATCCGTATCAATTTTCTCAGTAAATACAATTTTTACAGGGATTCTTTGTACAATTTTAACAAATGATCCGACAGCATTTTCAGGTGGAAATAAACTTGATTTTGCTCCTGATGCTCTCTGAATACTGTCAATTTCCCCTTTGAAAACATGATCAGGATATGTATCAATTTTAATATCTACACTCTGACCTGCTTTCATATGTCTTAATTGATTTTCTTTATAATTTGCCACAACCCAAACCTTTTCAGGAACTAACGTAAATAAAGGAGATCCAACCTGAACATACATACCTTTTTCAACTCGTCTTGAAGTAACCGTCCCTGATTGTGGAGCATAAATTTTTGTATAAGATAAATCTAATTCGGCTTTATCTTTAGCAGCTTTTGCAGTTAACAAATTTGCATCGGCAACAGTTTTTCCGTTGCTGTCAGAAAATAATGCCTGCTGAGCCTGTGTTAATCCTGCTTTTGCATTATCATATTTTACCTGTGCAGCATCAAGAGTTTGTTTTGAAACAGCCCCTTGTTCATATAAGTTGGTATATCTGTCTAAATCTTTTTTTGCTAATTCAATATTTGATTGAGAAGCTTTTAAATTTGCTTTTGCATTTGCCTGATCAAATTTAATTTTTTCATAATTTGCATCAGCTTGAGCCAAACGAACTTTATAATCTGCATCATCAATTATTGCAACTAACTCTCCGGCCTTAACAAATTGGTTATCTGTAACAAAAACTTCTTCAATTTGTCCTGAAACTTTTGGCGCTACATTTACTGTTGTTGTTTCTACATAAGCATCATCAGTAGATTCATATTTCATTTCATTAACAAAATAAAATCCTGCAAAGATTAACAACACAATTACTGCTACTGCAGCGATTTTTCTTTTTATTTTTTTTGACGGTTGTTTTTCTTCTTGTTCAACCTGTTGTTCTAATTTTTCGTCTTCCATGTTTTTAACCTCTTTATATATTAAATTCTACTTCTTTTTCTAAAATTTTTCTAAATTCACACATATTACTTTTCATTTCTTCAATTTTTTCTTCAGAAAATTCATGCGGAACATTTTTTAAATATACCTTTATCATATCAATAACTTTTTTTAATTCCAATTTTCCTTCTTTTGTCATTGTAATTTTTCTTACAAGACGATTATTTTTTGTATCGGCACTTCGTTTGATATAACCTTTATCTTCAAGAGTATTTAGAACTCTGCCTGTTGCAGGTCTGTCTTTTAAAATCAATTTTGCCAAATCTCTCTGACATATTCCATCGTTTAATGACAAAGTATCAAGTGTAACAAGTTCCTCAACAGAAACATTAACATCCAATTTACGAAATAATTGCGCGCCAAGGTATCGGCAATATTTTGCCGTTTGTTCAATTTGATAATATAATGTATTTATATAATGTTGTTCTTTTGCCATATTTGTTGAGAAAATAATTTGTTGCATTTGCAACAATATTATGCTATCATACGGATATACAAATTGCAAGAAAATATTTTTAAAAGAGGAAATAAAACATTGAAAAAGACTATTGCAGCAATAATTTTAGCAGGATTTATAATTACTGATTTTGCCCCGATGAGTATGGCTATCGGAAAAAATTCAAAACCTACACAAGTAAAAAAAGTTTCTATATCAAAATCACATAAACAAAGAAAGAAAAGTGATTTATTCAAATACGAATATATTAACTATGAATGGTGGAATAATTTTGATGATCCTATATTAGTAAGTTATATAGACAAAGCAATAAAAAACAATTATTCCTTAAAAATGGCAACTATTGCAGTTGATGAATATTATCAGGCAGTAAGATTAAATTTTGCAAATGAATTACCTACAGCAGGCGTTGCATTTTCACCCGCTTTGGCAAAAATGCCCGGTAAAACAAATGCAGAGTGGACTTTTGCTACTCCGGCATTAGTTAATTATGAAGCAGATATATTCTTAAAAAATCATGATAAAACCAAGGCTGCAAAAAAAGAATATGAACAATCCGTTCAGGATGAAAGAGCTGTTTATATTGCAATAGCTTCCGCAGTCGGAACATGCTATTTAAATCTTGTAAAATTAGATAAAATAATATCTTTACAGGAAGAAATCGTAAAAGACAGAGAATTAATCTATAATTTAATGCTTGCAAGAAACAAAGAAGGTTTAACTTCAACTGCAGATACTGTAAAAGCAAACAAAGCATATATTGCAGGTCAAACTGATTTGACAGAATATAAAAAACAAAGAAAAATTCTTTTAAATCAGTTGTGTGTATTAATTGGAGAAAATCCAAACAATGCGGAATCTTTAACCAGAATTGATTTTGATAATCTTTCATACAGCGGTGTTATACCAACAGAAATCTCCTCTGAAGTAATATCTCAAAGACCCGATTATATCAAGGCTGAAAAAATGGTTGAAAAAGAGGGTATTGACGTCCGTGTTGCAAAGAAGGAATTTTTACCGACAATAAACTTAACTGGACTTGCATTATTTTTCAATAGAGACTTTGGAAGTCTTTGGTCTACAAAGGGTGCATTAGCTGCATTAGCTGCGGGTGTTACTTTGCCATTATTTACAGGCGGAGCAAGAATTGCAAATTTACGTCTTAAAAAAGATGAATATGAAAGAGTTTTGAATAATTATTATCAAACAAACCTGACAGCTATTCAGGAAGTCAATGATGCATTAATTACAATAAATCATGATGATAAAAAATTGAAAGATACTCAGACTCAATCACAACTCGAAAAAACAGATTATGATTTGAGCAGTGCAAAATATGATCAGGGAATTATTTCAAAATTGGATTTAATTCAGTTAAAAGAGAATGTTTTGGTAACTGACAAATTACTTACAAACCAAAAAATTAATTGTTTTGTAGATTATATCGGTCTGTATAAAGCAGTTGGAAGTCAATTATAATATTTAGTTTTTATTTTTTAGAATATTTTCCCATTTATTTAAAAAATAATTTCTGTTTTTACTGCTGTCATATGAAGAATTTTTTTCATATGTTTGACCTTTAAAATGATATATTTTGGATTTAGGGACACATACTGATTTTAAGCCGAGATTATATTTTAAATTAAAAGCAAAATCAGAATCTTCATAGTATGCTGGAGCATAATTTTTATCAAAACCACCAGCTTTATTCCATACTTCTTTTTTAAATAGTATTGAACAGCCAGAACAATAATCACACTCTATAAAATCTTTATCATCTACTGTATTTTCGGGAGAATTTTGATGTAAAAATGTTACGAGTCCTTGAGAGTTCATGTATACTCCACATTCTAAAATAGTGCCATCTATTTTTAAATTCTTTGCTCCTGCAATACCTATATCAGAATGATTTTCAATAACATTCAGTAATTCTGTCAAATAATTTTCTTGAGTAATCATGTCATTATTCATAAGAAATATGTATTCTCCGCGAGCATGTTCAATTGCATTAGAAACGTTATAAACAAATCCAGAAATTTGAGTATTATTTTTAACTATTGAAATATTTTTGAAAGTTTTATTTAAATCTTTTGTTTCATCAGTAGAATTGTCATCCGCAATAATAACTTCATAGTCTACATTTTTTGTATTTTGATATATAGAATTTAAAACGATCTTCGTTAATAGAGCATTGTTTTTTACCGGAATAATAATACTAATTTTAGGAGATTCAAAATATGGAAATTCTTTTCCAAAATCAGTGTTCTCTGTTATCAATTTATATAAAACATTTTCAGCGGATAAAGTATTTATAGAATTAATTGCAAAATAAGTAAAATTTAAAGCTTCTTTTCTTAAATTGTCTATATCAGTTTCTTTTTGTAAAAATTCTATTATATTCATTTAAAAATCTCTTTTTTATACTTTTCACTTATTATACATTAATAATAAAAAAAGTTATATTTATTACAAGTAAAAAGCTCTATTCATATGAATAGAGCTTTTTTATAATTATCTAAAATTTCTTAGTCTTTAGCGTGTCCTGCAGTTCCTAAAACGTCACGCATTTTGTGCATAACCATTTCTTTAACAGCAGTTCTGCCAGGTCCCATATATTCTCTTGGGTCGAATTTTTCAGGATGTTCAATAAAGAATTCTCTGATAGTTGAAGTCATTGCTAATCTTAAATCTGTATCGATATTGATTTTAGCAACACCGTGTTTAGAAGCATAATTAAGCATT
>CACXDL010000078.1 GCA_902766395.1 uncultured bacterium | reverse complement strand
TTGGTTAATGTTTGCTTGGTAACTTCATTATACCAAATTTCGGGCAGATTTTCTTCTTTTATTTTTTCATCGAACTCACGTTAATATACATAATTTTTATCCTAATTATTGCAGATAATACTTCCTTTTCTGTTACTTTTAAAAAACTAAACTTGCTTCTCATATAGTTTTTTCATACTTTCGTCCAAAAAGGTACAACTATCATTCTTTATAATATTTTGTATACCTTCCTCAATATCATTACCAATAATAATTATATCAGTAATTATTTTACCAGTTTCTGTAATAAAGAGCGTTTGCTCCCAATCAGATAATCCACCTATTGGGATTGTTTTTTCATTAGTTCTTCTTACCCAAAATGCTCTTTCTTTACGAATTTGTCTATATTCGGAAGGAACATCTAACAACCAACTAACAGTTTGTATAATATCAAAATTATCATAACCTGGTTCTATATTATCAAATTTTGCATAAAAAGGTTCTGTATGCCTTAATTTTAGCTGATCATATTCTTGAATAAATTTTTTAGCTATATCAAAAACTTCAAAACCACACTTTTCTAATATCGTAAGTTGTTTCGATATATTGATTTTTCTGCCTTCATGCCATCCAGCTTGTTCTAATACGAACTTTACTTTTCCATCATACATAAAATCAACCTCTCATTCTATTATGTAATGTCCTTTAAAGGTAACTTTACAATTTTCACACAATGTATGCACTTGATTACTTTGTATAAAAACTGATTTAAAAATCAAATTATCAAACTTTGCACCCTTCAAAATAGCGTTTCTTGCTGCCCATATTTCTGCACAGTTTTCAACATTCCATCTTGATTCCAAACTATACTCTCCAAACTTATTTCTTCTATTTAATTTCTTAGCTTCACTTTTTGTAGTTTCAATAGCATCGCATAATTTTTTCATTTCTTGCTTTATGTTTTCTTTATTAATTCCTTTTGGTAATTTATCTAATGAAATTTCATCAATTGCTGCATCTGTTAAAAGATATCTGTGATATTTAACATAATCATTTCCAAATTTAGCTGGAATTTTTTGTTCAGTTATTGTTGGATTATACTCATACATTCTATTGACAGCTGTTCCAAATTTTTGTGGATTCATAGCATCCTCAGCAATTGATATAGTATTTACTCCTATTATATTGGAATTATTCTGAGCAGAATTGACAGCATATGATAAGTTTTCTTCTGCAGTATGTATACATTGATTTAAATCAATTTTTTCTAAAATCTCATCAGATAATGTACAATTAAGTATTTTATTTGCATTTTTTCATTATTTATACAAAGTCTAACATAATCTTTTGGATTAACATTCCTTGTGACTAATAAATTTATAGTTTTAGGGGTTATTCCTTTATTTAATGCATCAATACCATATTCGGTAAATTCATTAATTACTACTATAGCCTCATCACCAAAACTGATAATGGCCTTGTCTGCCCCATTATATTTTGCTACACATTCTACTATATCATCAGCATAACCATGTGAATTCATTATTCTTTCAAACAACTCATCACTTGAATTTGCTATTACTTCTGCTGCTTTTTTACCATTTTTTGATAATGATATTGCAACTGCTGCATCATCTCCATATTTTTCAATGGCTCTTGCTGCATTCTCTCCAAAATCATTAACACATTGTATAATATCATCTGCATAACCTTGTGAATTTATTATTCTTTCAAACAACTCATCACTCGAATTTGCTATTACTTCTGCCGCTTTTTTACCATTTTTTGCTGACGATATTACAATTATAGCATTATTGCCACGATCTGCAATAGCTTTGGCAGCATTATCGCCGTGTTTGGTAATAAGATTGATTGCATCATCACCATGATTTGCAATAGCTTTCGCAGCATTGTCACCATGTTGTCCAATGTTGCCGCAACCATTTATTTCTTCGTTTTTCTGTTCAAAATCAGAAAAACAAGCACCATCACACCATCTCCCAAATGCTTTACCTTGCGACATAGCATCCCGGCGGAGGTGCTGGCCGTTGGTCTGCCCAGCTTTGTGATGACTCTGATGAGCACCCTCTCTAATCTGACATTGAACAAGATGATTTCCAGCTACTCTAATGAAGCAGTAGCAGGCATGGGCATTGCCAAGAAAATCGACTTGATGGCCTTCGCTATCGCCCAAGGTATGACACAAGGCACACTGCCATTGATTGGTTATAATTACAGTTCCGGAAATCGAAAACGAATGCTGTCGGCTCTAAAAGTGCTGCTGATCGACTGTTTGGTGATTGCTTTTGCTGGTATGGCACTTATGTTCTTTGGCGCAACCCCTATTACCCGTTGCTTTATCAATGATGCAGCAACCGTAGAATACGGACGAACCTTCCTGCGGATCGTCTGCCTCGCCTGTCCTACCACAGCATTAAATTTCCTTGCTATCACCATCTTTCAGGCAACAGGACAAAAGGTTCAGCCTTTGATCCTCTCTCTGCTGCGAAAAGGCGGTCTGGACATTCCGATGATGCTACTGTTTAATGGCATTGCCGGAATCAGTGGTATTGCATGGGCAACACCGCTGGCAGATATGCTGGCTTTGGTTGTTTCCGCAGTTCTGATTGTACCGTATTTGAAAAAGCTGACAAGGGAGCAACCAGTAGATAAATACATTTCCTAATACTGGATACATGAGAAAGACCGCTGACTATTTTTTCGCAGAGTAGTCAGCGGTCTCAAATTATAGACAAAGATCAGTGGAAATGCTCTGTGTTACATTTTTCACCAAAGACACTTTCTAAACTAATCCTATCTTTTAGCATTTTACATTTCTTCCCCATAACTTCAAGTTTTCCGAACTGCTCAACAAATTGGAATTTACTTTGTCAGCATTTCGATTGCTTCTTCCTTGGTGGAAACAAAAAACACACTCTTGCCTTTGTTGCTCTCATAGATAAAATCCTTGAGAGGTTTACTGGTATAGCGAGAGTAATCGCCATAAATTGCAATACGCCCGCCATAGTTGGTGTACTTTTGCAGAATCTCACCTGCAAGGCCAGTGCTGAGGATGAAAAAGTCCTCAACGATCAGTCTTTTGTCAATTACGATATTCTTTGTGCCTGCATCATACTTTGCAGTCATAAGCACATCAAGTGCAGACTGTGCATCTACAAATACCTTTTCATCGCTGTTTATAACAGCACACATGATGTTGTTCTTCTCAACGGTTTGGATGGTCATTTATATCACCTCGTAAAATTCCGATTTATCGCTCTAACGACAATTAGATTATAGCACACCACCCCCAAAAATCAACAATCAGAAAGAAGGTTATCTATGGAATTATTATGTTTTTTCGCAGGCTTGTTTTTAGGGATATTTGCAGGATTTTTCTGCATGAG
>CACXDL010000077.1 GCA_902766395.1 uncultured bacterium | reverse complement strand
GGCCACTTGCTCCAACACAAGTCAGCATCAAGAAAACGCAGAATTTTCAAGATGGTTGACGTTTCAGAATCACATGTAAAACTGGTATCTAATGAGTTACCATACAAGAAGTATTCAAGATAGGAGCATAAAAATGAGAATTAAACGTGGTAATGCAGGTGTCAAAAGACACAAAAAAATATTAAAACTTGCCAAAGGTTTTATCGGTGCAAGATCAAGAATCTTCAAAGTTGCAAATATTGCAGTTATGAAGGCTCTTAAATATGCTTACAGAGACAGACGTACTACAAAACGTAATATGAGAAGATTATGGATTGTTAGAATTAATGCTGCTGTAAGACAACGTGGTATGAGCTATTCAAGATTTGTAAATGCTTGCAAAAAATCAAATATAGCAGTTAACAGAAAAATGCTTGCTGATTTAGCGGTAAAAGATCCTGAAGCGTTTGATGTTATTTTCGAAACTATTTCAAAATAACAAAAGTTTTGTAAAAAAAAGCAGCTTGGTAACAAGCTGCTTTTTTTAATTGTTTGTTTCTAAAACGGGTGCGTTTTCGTATATGTCTTTAACATTATCTGTCGCCGTATTTGGCTCTTTTTGCCTTTCTAATGTCATTGGAATATTCATTCCATCCTCGGGGTCAAGCATATCTGCTTGTTCAATTTCACTTGGAGTATTTAAAAATGTTTCCATAATCAACCTTTTATCAGCCTGCATATCATTATTTTTTTTGATTTCATCCAAAATATCATCAAGTTCTTTTTTGTACCTAGATGCATTTTTACACATTTTGTAATTGTTTAAAGCATCCTGCAAATGTTTAATATTTCCTTCAACAACATCTCTTTTTGAGAGATCTTCGTGAACCCCTTTAAATATAAGCTTATACATAAGTATAGTATTACGCTGAGCGTAATCAACATATATACAGGAAGTATTCTTTAGGGGTAAGTTTTTATTTTTATTTATTGCCTGATTTAGATAATCTGAGATTGATAAATGTTTATAATATTTATCCTGTGTAGATATTTGATTATTATTTTCTAATTCATCAAAATCAATTTTATTTGACAAGGCTTTTATTTCAGCATAAGAAATAATGGAATAGATAAGCAGGATAATCCCCACAATAATAGTTAATATTCCGATAATAAGTAAATTATTATTTTTCATTGCAGCCCTCTTTTGAATGATTATACAATAAATTTTTGTAAAACTCTATTTTTAAAATTATATAAAATTTTCTCAATTTGTGTATAATGTAGAACAGGTGGTAAATATGAAAAAGATTATAATATCGCTAATCCTTTTAAGTATATTTTTTATAAGCAGTAAAGTTTTTGCAACAGTAGTTACTCAAAGAAAAATTAACCGTTCAGATGCAGATTCAGGTGTGCAAAAGGCTTCTGTTCAAAAAAATGTGAATAATTTGGAAAAAAATGTTAAAACCTGCAGACCATACTCAGAGGTTATGCAAACAGATTATCTTGGCATGCAGATGTTGTATAAAATAGAGATTGCCGGTTGGGTTAATAACAAATGTCGTTTAAATTTTACAGCACAAACACAAGGATTGGATTCTTCATTTAATGATTTATATGGTGTTGATGGCGGGAATGCAAATGTAGTTTCTTTTGCTCCAAAAATTAGGTGTGAATTTACAAAACAACAATTAGAATATGTCGGAGATTCAATATTGCAAGAGCAAGAGCGTAATTCTGGTGCAAAAAATAATATGCTAAAAGATCCTAAGGGCATAAATCTTTCTAATTTTACATCAAATGATATGAAACTTTTTGATGTGCTGTTAAATGGTAATGCATGTGTATTACAAAATAGTCAGGATCTTGATCGTATGATGCAGGAATTATTACAATTTTAAGGAGGGACAATGAAAAAACTTATTATATCTTTAATTTTATCAATATTATTATTTGGAAGTGCGTATGCTGTTGAAAATACGGATATGACAACATTTGAATCAATGTTTTATATAAAGGCAACTCATACTATTCCATCTGATTCTGTTCAGGTATTGAAATCAAGTATAACAAATCCGGAATATTTACCGGAATTCAAGTCCTTTATTGAATCTTGCAGACCTTTTAATGAAAATATTGAAGTTAATATTTTGGATTTCAATTTTTCATTTAATGTAAAAAATGTCGGTTGGCTTAACGATAAATGTTCTTATACGATTACTGCAAAAATTAATTCCATAAGTGATGATATGAAAACAGCATTGAAAATAACTGCTCCGACAGAAGAATTGACTTCTATTGTACCGGAGGTAAAATGCAATTTTGACAAAGAACAGTTAGCGTTATTTACGGATGTCATAATGGAAAAAAGTCGTTTTATAACTCCAAAAAGTGATAAAATTGCTGTTTATAGACCGGCATCAAAAGATATTTCAAGGTTAGACGAAAAATTTATTTCAATGATGAAAAAAGGCGATGTTTGTAAAGTTACTAATTTTGAAGAAATTATGGAATTGATTGAAAAATTTTCAAATAAAAATTAGTTTATATCTCCAATTCCTTTAAAATAATCCTTTAATTTCCATGTTACGAAATGTTACAAAGAGTTGTTAAAAACTCAAGATTTCATGCATAAATGCCGAAAACATGGATAAGCAAAGGAATATTAATAAAAAGGAAATCAAAAAAACAATGGGATTGGCAGCATCACAAGCTAGATTTTTAGGATTAACAGCCAGAAAGGCGAGTTGTGAATTTCAGACGACTCAGCTGGCTCAGCAAAAGATGCAAATTTCACAGCAGCTTTCAGAAGCTTCGTTTGAATATGCTAATTCTATGAATGCGACAAAATTGGTTTGGGATAATGATTCATTAGAAAATGTTTACGGTATGACATATAGTTTGTTAATGATGCCGTCAGATGCTAATGATTATAACCCTTATTTGATAACATCAAAAACGGGAGCAATTGTTTTAAATTCCAGATATGCAGCAGCAGCTCAGGCTGCCGGTATATCTATGGGCGGCGGAACCGGCTCTCAGGAAAGCAGAGACAAGTTTATATCTGCTTTAGCTGATCAAGGTTTAGTTACAAAAGAAACTGCAAAGGCAATTTCTGTAAAAGATTATGAATTAAAAGACAATGAATATAAGGTTTCTGAAACAGATGATAAAAGTGGTGTAAACTGGAATCAGGTTGCAGGTTTAGGCGGAATGCCTATTAATAAAAATTCTGTAAATGTAATGACTCTTGCAGATATGATAACTCTTGACAGAATCGGTGGTCGGACAATTGATTGGTTATCTGTATTAAATCCACAAGTTAATGATACTTCAGGATATTATAGTAAATATTCATATAATATGAAATTGTCAACTTTCGATGCTGCAATTTCGAATATAAAAAATAGTTATGCTTCGAATAATACTGTAGTAGAAATACCTTCTAATATCAGTATTGATTCACATGGAACAATTATCAGGGGTACATCTTCTGATACAACATCTTCTGGTGTAACACAATATAATAAAGGAACAAAATATTACTATAACGATATAGCAAATGTTTATGAGTTAGCTGTAAAAAATGATATGGCTAGTTATGAAAATTATAAAAATGCTAAGGAAAAATATGATTCTAGTGCTAATAACGAGGGTAGTAACCCATATGAAGAGGAGTACATAAAAGCTAAAAAAGATTGGGAAAATTCAACTACCTACAAATTATTTGGTCAATACTTAGATATAACAGAGGCTCCTACTTATAATGCCGTGCAGTATTTACCAAATCAATATACATATGAAACAGAATACCAAACAGAAGTAAATGAGGCAGGTGAAACAGTTGAAATATTGGATGCCGAGGGTAATAAAATTCCAACCGGTAATGTGATAAAAAAACCTGTTTTAAATCCTAACTATTATATTAAAGAAGATGCCCGTACTACTGTTGAAAAAAGTGCAGCCCAAGCGGAATTAGAAAGACAGAAATCCGCAAACGCATTGCACTGGGCAATGTTTGAGAAGTTTAAATATCAGATTGATTCAAATTCTAAAGTAATATCTTGGGATTCGCCTGTAACAATTAATGGTGTAAGTGTCTCAGGTCCTAAATTATCCGACTACTTCAAAACTTCAGATGAGTCATATAGTGGAAAATTAGCTCTTGTCAGAAATGGTAGTTTTGATACTAATCAGGGCTCAATAAAGGATTTGACTTTGGGTGATTTGCTTTCTAACGATATTGCTATTTATACATATGATTGTTCGGATGCTGCTGGTAAAATGTCAAAATGGGGCGAAGCTATATTAGATCAGGTAGCATCAATATTTGGTCTTGGAAGTTTAGGCATAGGACTAAATGTTGATGATGCATCTAGCGAGGCTCTTGCTTATGCTTATAACATGGTAAAAAGACATGTGTTAAAATCAGGAAATGCAGAATCAAATGGTAATCAATATGACATTAACAATCCTCGTTTGAATAGTGCATATATAAATGCAACAAAATATAATAGGATTGGTTTGTCAGAAGATAAAAATCATGTTGCATTAGATTTAACAAATATGGTATCAGCTTTCTTGACTTATTATGATCAAAAATTGAGAGGTTCGGATTCTGTTAATGATGGTTATAATGTTGGTCGTGGTATAGATTTAAATGAATCTTCCAAAACATATTTTGTAACAGATAACCCATATTATTCTTATGTTTTAGAAGGAAGCCAATCTATTACAACTGAACAAAGATATGCAGACTTTTACGATGAATTGTACAATAATATTTGCCAATACGGTTGGAGAAAAGATGATTCCGTAGATCATACCGATTATTTGGAAAGCGCAATTAAAGATGGACGTTATTCTATGATGGCATTGAATAATGATGGTTATTATTATCAAACTCGTTACAATCATACAGGATACCTGAAAGAGGTTCAGGATGATGATGCTATAACAAGGGCTGAAGCAAAATATCTACAAATAAAATCTGATTTAGCTGTAAAAGAAGACTATATAGATATAAAAAATAAAAATATGGATGCAGAAATTGCGGAATTAAATGCAGAAATAGAATCTGTAAAACAGTTAATCTCCAAAGGTATAGAGAAAACATTCCAAATGTATTCACAATAAAAAAGCAGATATTATATCTGCTTTTTTTATACGCTTGTTGTTAATGAAGGAGCTATTGAAATAAACACTCTGACCAGATCGCTATCCCACTGAATTCCTGCGCCTTCCTGAAGTATTGCACAAGCTTTTTCAATAGGCATACCTTTTCTGTACGGTCTGTCGCTTACTAATGCATGATATGCGTCAGCAACAGAAACTATTCTTGCTTCCAGAGGAATTTCTTCTCCTTTCAGGCCGCTAGGATAACCTTTACCATCCAATCTTTCGTGGTGGTATTTAACAATAGGAATAAATTCTTTTAATGCATCATTAGGTGCAAGCACTTTTTCAGCTCCGATAGATGGGTGTTGTTTCATAATCTCCCATTCCTCATCTGTCAGTTTGCCTGGTTTTTTCAAAACGCTTTCAGGAATACCGATTTTACCGATATCATGCAGCATTGCTCCAATTTTAATTCTTTCAACATCATGTTCAGGCATGTTTATTGCTCTTGCCAAGGCTTCAGAATATCTGGAAACGGATGTTGAATGTCCTTTAGTATACGGATCTTTAGCATCAATTGCACCTGCTAATGACGTAACCATTTCCATTAAATTATTATGGTTTAAAATCTCAACGTTGTTTATCTTTTTAACTAATTCATCTTCAAAATTTATACCGTTTTCAAAGTGACGTTTTGCAAGAATTTCAGCAAATGAATTAACGGCAACGTCATCCCAGAAATTAAAGTCTTCAGAACTTACAATTGCAGACATACCTTCTTTATAACCTTTTGCCTGCGAAATAAACATTGCCTGTTCTGCCAGCAATAACAACTTTTCCTGTTCCTGAGCAGATTCCGGGTATGTTGCAATTCCAACAGAAACCTTTACAGGTCCAACATCATCTACAAAACAACACGACAAACAATATGTAATGTATTCTGCCATATATTTTGCATTTTTTGTATCTGTTTCAGGCATGATAACTGCAATTTCATCTCCGCCGTATCTACCGGCAGAGTCAGTATTTCTTATATTTTGTTTCACTTTTTCTGCAATTATTTTGATTACTTCGTCACCTTTTGCGTGGCCAAGTTCTCTATTAATTTTAGTGATATTATTAACGTCAAACATTATAACTGACAAAGAAGTGTTATTATCTTTTGCTTTCTCAAGTTCGGTTGCCAAAATTTCTTGGAATCCTCTGTGTGTATAAAGAGAAGTCAACGTATCAGTGTTTGCATATTTGTTCGTTTGTTCAAGTAATTGAACATTGTGAATGAACATTCCCATATAATTACTCAAGAATGTAATGAGATTTATATTTAATTTTGCGATATCTTCGCCAATAAGCATTACGCCGATGCATTTATTTACTGAAATCATTGGAACAATTACTGTATTGGTTTTAATGAGATAAGGGATTTTTAAATAATCCATATTATCCTTATCAATGATTGTTCTTTCGTTAAAGCTTTTAATTATCGGATTTGTATCATCTGATAAAAATATTTTTGAGCTGTATGAATTCCCAATATTGCTGTATAATCTAAAATTTAGGCATTTGGATTTTTCATGAAGTAAACCAAAACCAAGAAAATTCCATTTTAATTTTGTGATAAAAATATTACTAATCTGCGAAAACAGATTTACTATACTGCTGTTTTTTTGGAAAGTTTCAGAAACACTACGCATGATGTCTGCATAATTATGTGTCAGATTTGTCTTATTATTATCAGGTTTGGGGATATAATGTTTTAAAGGTGTTTTTGAAACGGTATTAAATGTGTTTATTGTTTCTATAATATTGCTAAAAGATGTTTTACTGTTTTCAAAAGGGTTATGTTTTTCAGGTGTTTTTTCCCCTTCTTTTATCGGAGAGGATGTGGTGGCATATGGATTTTTGTGTTTTTGCTGAGAAATAGAGGATGCAGTTTCTTCTATCTGATTGATGATGTTTTCAATCGGATTTGTACTCAAAGTTTTTTTCTTTGGTTTTGAAACTGTATTCTTCTTTTCTTTGTTCAGCTTTTCCAATTTTCTACCTGTTATTCTATACCCTTAAATACCGTGAAAATCTTTTTTTGACAAATTATGTAATATTATTTACATAACTATATAATTCTACTACATAACCCGGTATTTGTACAATACTTTGAAGAGATGGTTTATAGTAAATTCCCGCTTCAAAATCCTATTACTACATTTATAGTATAAAACATTTTTTCGCATTTTACTACACTTTGTAATGATTTATTAACAAAAAAAATAAATATATTTATTTATTGCTTTTCGTTTTTATTTGAAGTATCTTGCATAGTGTATGATTAGAGATTTATTAGAGAATATATTTTCTGTAAAAGATGCAGATTATAGTCATAAAATAATAAAATTATTTGGTGTAAAAATTCGTATTTTAAAGTCAAATAATAAAAAAAGGATTACAATCGATTATAAAAAGTATGAAAATATATCAGATATTCCATGTGCTCAAGGTTTTTTAAGAGAATACCAGATGGGATTATTATATATCTTGAAAGAATTTGACAGAATATGTAGTCAAAATGGCATAAGGTATTGGCTTAGCGGAGGAACGTTATTGGGTGCAAAAAGACATCACGGATTTATTCCTTGGGACGATGATGTTGATGTGGATATGATGAGAAAAGATTACGAAAATTTTGCATCATTATTTAATCAAAAAACTTTGAATTCGGATTTATATTGTGAACAGTGGCGTGATAAAAATGCGAATGCGACTTGTATTTTAAAAATCAGGCATAAGAAAATAAAGCAATTATTTATTGATATATTCCCACATGATTTTTATATAAAAGATGTCAGAGGTAAAGAAAAAAATAAATTGAATAAAAAGATTCGTTTAATAAGAAAATGGTTAAGTTTAAATCCATTTAGAGCCTCAGATGAAAAATTAAAAGAAAAAATAAAATATTTTACTGAACATGTTATAAATAAAGATAATAAAGTCGATGAATATATTAATCCTTCAATTCACTGGGGACTTGATTTTCCCCACCGTTGGCGAAACTGGATTTATGACTATGAGCAAATTTTTCCGGTAACAAAGATAGAATTTGAAAAATTCTTTTTTAGTGCTCCTGCAAATGTCGATTTTATGTTGAAAAATATTTATGGGGATTATATGAAATTCCCTAAGAGCATATGTCCTCATCATACAGATGAGGGGGCATTTAGTGATGAAGAAAAGATGCAATTAAAAAAACTTGCGCAGGAGATGCAAAATGTCTAAATTGCGTCCTATTGAATATATTTTTTCTATGACAAATTCTGGGACTGATAAATTAATTATGATTCTTGGGATACCGATCAGAATAAATCGTGCCGGATATTACAAAAAATATTGCTCACAAATTCCGATAGAACCAAATAAAATAGTTTTTTCAAATTTCAATGGCGGAAGTTATGGATGTAATCCTAAATATATCGCTCAGGAAATTATCCGCAGAAAATTACCTTATGAATTGGTTTGGCTTGTAAACAGTGTTAAAAATGAAATTGCAAAAGGAGTATTCCCGCCTCAAATAAAATTGGTAGGATATGGTACAAAACAAGCGCTAAAAGAACTTGCCGGCGCAAAGTTGTGGATAGATAATCAACGTAAAAATTACTTTATAAAAAAAGGATTAGAAAAAAAAGAAGGACAATATTTTATACAAACATGGCATGGATCATTAGGTATAAAAAAACTTGATGCTGATGTAGATGCTTTTACAAACGAATACAAGCAAGAATGGGTTGAAAGATCAAAATTTGATTCTTCAATGTGGGATTATTTATTAACAAACAGCGATTTTGAAGATGAAATATTCAGACGTGCGTTATGGTTTAATAACGAGATTAAAAAATTTGGACACCCGAGAAATGATATATTCTTCGGTCAATGCAAAAATTTTAGAAAAAAAGTCTGTGATTTTTATGGATTGGATTCTTCAAAAAAAATAATGCTTTATGTTCCTTCATTTAGAGATGATGGAGATATAAACTGCTATAAATTGGATTATGAAAAAGTTCTTGATGCGCTTCAAAACAAATTTGGCGGAGAATGGATTTGTATTTCCAGGCTTCACCCCAGAACAAAAAAATTTGATGCTGAACTAATCCCTCAATCTCCAAGAATTATTGACGGAACATTTTATCCTGATATACAAGAGTTACTTGTAAGCGCTGATGTTGCAATTACCGATTATTCAAGCTGTATTTTTGATTTTATGTTAAGTAAAAAAGCCGGTTTTATTTTTGCAACAGACAAAGAAAAATTTAATAATGACAGAGGTTTTTATTATCCTTTGGAACAAACTCCGTTTCCTGTTGCTTCAGATAATGAAACACTGGTTAAAAATATAAAATGTTTTGATTATAATAAGTATGTTCAAGATCTTGAAAAATTCCTGCATGATAAAGGTTGTATGGAAGATGGACATGCTTCTGAAAGGGTTGTTGATTTGATAGAACACATAATGAGTGGAAATTAAAATAGAGGTTAGACAATGAATATAGCAATAATATTTGCAGGAGGAACCGGAAAAAGGTTAAAAAACGGGGAAGATACTACTCCAAAGCAATTTTTAAATATTTATAACAAACCGATAATTGTTCACACACTGGAAATATTTCAGCAGCATCCTGAAATAGACAAAATATATATTGCAATTCATCCTGACTATTATTCTCATATGCAGGACTTAGTAAAACGATATTACATTACAAAAGTTGCAGGTCTTGTAAATGGCGGAGTTACAGGACAAGATTCAATATATAATGCTTTAAAACTTGCAAAAAGTGAAAATCCTGATGATTCCATTGTTTTGATACACGATGGTGTCAGACCAAATATTACACCTGAAGTTATTAGTGAAAATATAAAATGTACCAAAACAAACGGAAATGCGATAACCTGTACATCTTGCTTTGAAACAATTTTAGTCAGTGAAAACGGGCAGAACCCACAACATGTTCCATACAGAAAACATACATACGCTGCTCAGGCTCCTCAGAGTTTTTACTTAGGGGAAGTAATTGAAGCGCACGAAACAATCCGAAAAACAAATCCTAATTATACTGATATTGTTGATACCTGTACATTATTTAATACGTTGGGAAAACAAACATATATGGTAAAAGGCAACAGAGGAAATATTAAAATTACAACCATTGAAGATTTGTATATTTTGAGAGCATTAATAAGGTACAAAGAAGATTTGGAAGCCTTTGGAATTGACGGGAAAGAATAATTATGGAAAAAGATATTCAGGAAATAATAAATAATTTTGATATGTCTGTTTTCAAAGGCAAAACAATTCTTGTAACAGGTGCAACGGGACTTATTGGAAAAATTTGTGTAAAAAGTTTGATGCGTTATGCAAGAGTAATTGCTCTTGTCCGTAATAAAGAGAAAGCATCTCAAATTTTTGGAGAAAATAAAAATTTAACTTTACTGGTTCAGGATATAAATTCTCCGATTTACACAAATGAAAAAACAGATTTTATAATTCATTGTGCAAGTTTCACATCTTCTCAGGATTTTGTACAAAAGCCGGTAGAAACAATTTATACAGCACTCAACGGAACAAGAAATGTTTTAGAATTTGCAAAGAAAAATAAAATAGTTTCTATGATTTATTTATCATCCTTAGAGGTTTATGGGGTTACAAATAAAGAAGATGTCTTTGAAAATGATTACGGATATATCGAAAATTTAACCCCCCGCAGCAGCTATTCCGAAGGTAAAAGAATGGCTGAAACGATGTGCGCTTCTTATTTTTCTGAATATAATGTGCCTGTAAAAATTGCAAGATTAGCCCAAACCTTTGGTAAAGGTGTTTCAAAAAATGATAACAGAGTTTTTGCGCAATTTGCAAAAAGTGTAATAAATAAAGAAAATATTATTTTACACACCAAAGGAGAAACCAAAAGAAATTATTGTTACACAACTGATGCAGTAAGAGCAATTTTTACCATTCTGACAAAAGGCGAAAATGCACAGGCATACAATGTCGCAAATAAAAATACTTATATATCAATTGCGGATATGGCAAAAATGCTGGAAAACGATTATACAAAAGTTGTGTATAAAGTTGACGATGTAGACAGGGGATATAATCCAACAGTTAAAATAAACTTAAAAACGGATAAATTAGAAGCTTTGGGCTGGGATGCTAAAATAAATTTAGAAGAAATGTTTGCAAGAACAATAGAATCTTTAAAAGAGGTTATGTAAATTGGCTCATAAGATTGTAATTATCGGTTTGGAAAATCTAAATCTCGGAGATAGAGTTATTGAAGATACATGTAAGTATCTTGTTAAAGATTTGGCGCCGGATTTAAAAATTAAAACAATGAATCTTTTTCCGGAAGAAGAATTATTGGGAGATTTTCAAACAAAATACCCAAAAACAGATGTTATAATTGAAAAAATATCTCAAAAATACGGCAGAAATTTTATTTGCCAAATGCTGGATTTTTCCAAATGGTACAGATACTCTAAAAAGGGAACTTCTGTTTATAAATATTATGAAGATAATTTAAAAAAATCCAAAATGGTAATTATTGCAGGCGGAGGGTTAATAAAATATTCTCGTGAAAATTTTTGGAATGCACTTTATTCAATAATTTCATATTGCAGTCGTGCAAGGATTCATGTGTATTTTAATGCTGTTGGAATTGAGGGTTTTGATAAGAGTAATTTTTATTGCCGGTTGCTAAAGTACTCATTGAGTAAAAAATGTGTAAAGGTCATCTCAACCCGTGATGATATAGAAACATTAAAAAAATATGTCTCAAATAAAAAAACAGAGCTTAAAGTCGTTGGTGATCCGGCATTATGGTCTGTTGAAAAATATGAGTTAAATGATATTCAAAAAAATGATATTGTCGGGGTAGGTCTGATAAGAGGTAAAATTTTTACTGATTATGGAACAGAATTTAGTGAAGAACAAATTTTACAGGCATATGTTGGAATTGTCAAAGAACTTGAAAGTCGTGGTTACAGATGGCAGTTATTTTGCAACGGCTTGAAAAGTGATTACAAAATGGGAAAAGATATTTTAAATTTTTTAGGATTACCTGTTGAAGAACAATATCTTGCACCTCGTCCGACAAAAGCAAAATCTCTTGTTAAAAGAATTTCAGAATACAAAGCAATAATTGGAGCCAGATTGCATTCAAATATAATTGCGGCAGCATATAATGTTCCGTCTGTTGCATTGATTTGGAATGAAAAATTAAAATTTTTTGGAAAGCAAATTAATCATACCGAAAGATTTTTTAATAAAAATGATTTTCAAAATCCGAAATTTGTTGTTGATAAACTGGAACAGGCAATGTTTGAAGGATATAACGAACCAGTTATTAAAAATCTTAAATTATCAACGAAAGAATCCCTGCAAAAATTTATAAATAAGGAATTGAGAAATTGCAAAAAATAAAAAATATAGAATTTTTAAGAGTATTTTTGATAATTGCAATAGTTATTCTCCATACCTGTTGCTCAAGTTCATGGGCACTAAATCATGTTTTTCCTGATGTAAATTTTTTTGATACTGTTCATAATTTTTTAAGACAAGCAAATAATGGGGTGGAAGGATTTTTTATAATCGCAGGTTTTTTGCTTTTTATGACTTTTAAAAAGTCCGTTTCGGTAAAAGAATTTGTAATTAAAAAATACATAAGGCTTTCTCCTGTTATAATTTTTGCAACTATAATTTGTGCCATCGCATCTTTATTTGGGGTTATGCATTTTAAAGTTTTCCCAAACTTAATGACTGCATTATTGTTAAATCATTTTATAATTTGTTTTTCCATTGGTTCAAATCCGGTATTGTGGTTTACTTCTGCATTATTTGCAGGGTTACTATTGTTTTTTTTATTGATAAAATATTCAAATGGTAAAAATATTATATGGTTTTCTATTACAATTTCCTCTATTTCATATTTATTATTGGAAATTTTTCAAAAAGGAGTATTTGCAGATCCATACCATAATTATTTGTGTATTTTTAATGTCGGCTTTATGAGAGCTTTGGGCGGAATTGGTCTGGGTATTTTTATAGCCTGTTTGTATAAAAATTATTCAAAATTTTTTAATTTAAATTATTTAATTACAACAATTTTTGAATTGATTTTTTTGTTTTTAACAATATATTGGATGGTTTTACCCCATCACAAACACAATTGTATAGAATTTGTAATTGTATTTTCTTTGCTTTTATTATTTTTTATTATAAAAAAAGGTTTTATTTCAAAATTTTTTGAAAAAGATTTATGGGTAAAATTAGGCAAATATCAGTATTCTTTATATGTGACTCACTACGTTATCGGAAAAATACTGGTAAACGGATTATGGAAAAATAATGTTTTGTTTGTTCATGTTCATCCTGTTATGGCTTTGCTAATTACTCTTTTTATAATTTTTACTGCTGGAGTTTTGACATTCTACATGGTAGAATTACCTTGCACGAAATATTTGAAAGAGAAAATAAAATTTTGATATGTGGAAATATATAAAATCAAAACTTGATGAAAAATATTCTGATAATGAAAACTATCATAGCTTATCTACCATTTTGCCGTATTTTAAACCATATCTTGGCAGAACTCTGCTGGCGTTAGGGTTGGCAATTCCTATTGGTGCATTAGATGCAGTTATTGCACTTGCTCTAAAACCTTATATGGACATAGTAATGATGGATAAGCAAATGAATTCCGCATGGTACTTACCGATTTTAATTGTATTATTTACTACTGTGCAGGGAACTTTGAATTATCTTGCAACTTATATGAACGATTGGGTTGGCGGTCGTGTGACAAATGATTTAAAAATTGTTTTATATTCAAAACTTATGCGTCAAACTTGCGGATTTTTTGATAAACAAACTTCAGGCAAAGTTTTAAAAGCATATAATAACGACGCTGATAAATCTTGTAACAGTTTACTGTCAAATATGAAAACCTGTATATCAAGGCTTTTTTCATCTTTGTCTTTAATTGGTGTTTTATTTTATAACTCTTGGCAGCTTGCAATAATTGCGGTTATTGTTCTAACTTGTGCAATGGTTCCACTTGTTAAAATTAAATCTGCGATTAAAAGTATTTACAATCGTTCTGAAGGTGAGAATGCAAAAGTTTTGACAACATATAACGAAGCCTTTGCAGGGCATAAAATTATTTCAGCGTACAATTTATATGAATTAAAGAAAAACCAGTTTGAAAAACTTGTTAAAACGGTTTTTGGTTTGAGAATTAAAATTACTCAGCACGTAAGCTGGCTTTCTCCTATGATGCATATTATTGTTTCAATAGGAATTGCACTGGTTATAGGTTTGGGAAGCTATCTAATTGTTCAGGGCAAACTGACAGCAGGTCAGTTTGTATCATTTATAACGGCTTTAATTATGCTATATACACCGATTAAAGGTTTAGGAAATAACGCTAAAGGAATATCCACCTGTATGTGTGCAATGGAAAGAGTTGTTTCAAAACTTGATAAAATCCCATATCTCACCGACAAACCCGATGCAGTTGATTTTCCGATATTTAATAATCAAATCTCTTTTGAAGATGTATTCTTCTATTATGAAAAAAATAAACCTGTGCTTAAAGGTATTACTTTTAACGTTAAAAAGGGAGAAACTATCGCTCTTGTGGGTAATTCCGGCGGAGGGAAATCTACAATCGTAAATCTTTTACCAAGATTTTATCAAATCAAAGGTGGGGATATTAAATTTGACGGAATTTCTGTTGATAATATAAAAATGGATTCACTCAGAGATAATATTGCAATTGTTTTTCAGGACAACTTTTTATTTGAAGGAACAATCAGAGAAAATATTATGCTTGGCAATCTTAATGCAACGGAAGAACAACTTCAAAAAGCAATTAGAGAATCGTATTTGGAAGATTTTATTGCCGAGCAAAAAAATGGTTTGGATACCCCAATTGGCGAAAGAGGAATGTTAATATCCGGTGGGCAAAAGCAAAGAATTGGTATTGCACGGGCATTTTTAAAAGATGCTCCAATTTTGGTTTTAGATGAAGCTACTTCAGCTCTTGATAATCAGGCTGAGCATATTGTCCAGCAGGCAATTGATAATTTAATGAAAGACAGAACAGTATTTGTAATTGCTCATCGGCTATCTACTATTCAAAATGCAGACAGAATTGCAGTTATAAATGAAGGTTTACTAACTGAACTCGGGACTCATGAAGAATTAATGTCCATACCTAATGGCGAATACAAAAAATTATACAATATGCAATTTACAAATGTATAGGTTTTCGCTACGCTCGTGGCTGTCTTGACCTGTTCGCAATAAATGTGACTCCGTGCCCTGCCATCTTGCTCTCGCATGCTGCTCCGGCACT
>CACXDL010000076.1 GCA_902766395.1 uncultured bacterium | reverse complement strand
GGAAGTGAAATATGCTCTGTATGAAAGACCTGCAAATAAATTAGATGTCCAGCCTCCAAGCAATACTCCGACAAAGGCTGCAACCAATACGACCAGTGGCATCATAATTATTCCTGAGAGTACTCTTGGAATAAATAAGTGACCAACTGAGTCTACGCCTAAAACTTCAATTGCATCTATTTGTTCTGTAACGCGCATCGTTGCGAGTTCAGAGGCCAAAGAAGATCCTATCATAGAAATTATAGCAAATCCTGACATTACGGCTGCGACTTCTCTGACAATTAAAATCGTCATAAGCATACCAATAAAATTTGCACCACCTTGTTTCACCATTTCATTTGCAACTTGGGATGATACAATTATAGAAGTCATTCCGACAATAGAAAGCGTGATAGGCAAAGAACTTATTCCAAATCTGTCGCATTGTGCGAGAAGTTCTTTATGGTTAATCCCGTATTTAAATATACATTTTAAAACATGCAAGCCTAATTGAGCAATTTGTCCTAATGTACTCAAAATACCGACAAATATTTCGAAAAAATGTTGAAATATTTTATACGTTGCAGATTTTTTTGCATATTGTGCTATAGTTATCATAGGTAAATTATAGCAGAAAATTATTTATTGGTCGAGTGTATTATAAGTACAATAATTTCCCCAGGCTTCATATTTAAATTGATTCTATTACCTTTGATTTCAGGTATTTTAGAGATTTTTACAGGAATAATCTTATTATTTTTGTCAAGCTTATCTATTTTTACGTAGCTTTTTTGATTGTTTTTGAAATCAAGGTTTCCGGCCGTAAATACTTTTTTGTTCTCATATTCAAATGTGTATGCAAAGATGTTTGGATTTTTAACTTTTATTGATGTATATATGCCATTGTTTAAAATTGGTAATATGCTGGACTTTACATTATTTCCAAGGATAAATTCATTTTTTATAGAATTATTATCTCCTCCGGGTTTTCTTGAAAAATTAAAAATGTCGATTTTTCCATTATGGGTAAAATATAAACTATCATCGGTATTTGAGGATAGAGCTTCTTTGTTTGCCATAGGATAATTGTAATCATCACCGGTTTGAAAGCCGTCAACAAAGTAAGAATTGACAGGTAAAGTTGAATTCAGCCATATAATCATTGTGCTAAGCTCTTCTCCATTAATTAGTATTGGGCTTACTTCGTCATGGGTTGTAAAACTTCCGATAACGGATTTTTTATCAGGAAAACTTTTTAATGTATTAAATGTAAAGCTCAGTTGCTTGTTTAATTCAGAAGAATTGTGCCAGTCTTTAATGTTAAAAAAAGATCCATAGTATCCGTCAAATCCTGCTTCCAGGAGTTTGTCATAGGCCGTAAACACAGCCTGCGGAGCAATTGCTTCATGCCAAGATTCAGAAGATTCTGCAAGCCATAAAAATTCCGGGTCTTTATTACGGGAGTATTTAATTAATTCTTCCCAAAAAGTCTTGGTTTTTGAATGTGCCACATCTGCTCTTATTCCATCTGCACCGAGTTTTATTACGTATTTTACAAAATCTTTATAAAGAGAGTATGTGTTTGAATCAATTTTTTCTTCCGAGCCTGTTGACAATAATCTTACATCTGTCCAGTCTGAAGGTAAAACAGGTTCTCCTTCACTGTTTCTGACAAACAAATCAGGTCTTTGTAAAAATAAATCATATGAACCGCATGCAGGTACATCAATGATGACACGTATGTTTCTTTTGTGCGCTTCTTCTATGAATTTTGCGGCTTGTTGCTCGAGTGTTAAATCTGAATTTGAATCATATAAATCTTTGTTTATAGAAGAAAAATCTGCCGCAGCATATAAACTTCCTGCAGTACCCAATGCTTTTAGTTTTCCTGTTGGGGTAATAGGTAAAATATGTAGAGTATTTATTCCTAAATTTTTAATTTCGTCAAGCCTGTCTATAGCATTTAGAAATGTCCCTTTGGTTTCTCCTAATTCAGTATCAATAAATCCACTGCCATCAATATCAATTGAATTAAAATTTCTTATATTTATCTCAAGAATAATGGCTTCATTATTTAAAAATTTTGTCCGAAGATCATTTTTCCATACAAACTCGTCGTTTGCAGAAACAGGAAGTAATGAAACTGCAATTAAAAACAATATAACAATAATATTTTTCATAAAGATTATTCCTAAGTTATTCCTCAACAGGAATAATTAATACTTGACCAATGCTGATTCTGTCGAGATTTTTAAGGTTATTTGCATCCATGATTGCTTGAGCTCTTTCCGGAGTATATTTTCCGTAGTAATGCTTAATAATCGCTTCAACAGTATCACCATCTTTAATTGTGTATTTTTTATAATTTTGAGGTTTATTAACAGTTGCTTCAACTTCTTTTGACTCTTTTAAAGATGCTTCGTTAGTAGTAATAGAAGGTATTTTTTCTTCAATTGCTAATTTTGCGGTCTCAACTTCTTGATTAATATTTGTGTCTTCATTGATTTTTTCAACACCTGATATAACCTTTGAAGAATTTTTATCCATATTTTTATCAGAAACCATTCCAAACATTCCCGAGATACATAAAGTTATTATAACTCCTAGAATGAATCCGCCAAATGCCCATAAAGCAGGAGAACTTGAATTAAATTGGGCAGATTTAAATGTTTGCCATAATAAATCAATTTCTTGTGCTTTATTTTCAGGAGCATTAGAATTTTCCCTTACATATTCTCCGGGGATGTTGTTTTCTTCGTTGTTATAATCTTCCATATTTACTGGCTCTTCATTTGCTATTGTTTCTATAATATCCATAGATTCTCTTGATAAAGCTGATCTTTTAACGGTCGAACTTTTCATTGTGTCCTCCATAAATTTTTGTATTTATTCCATATTAGCACGAACATTCTAATTGTTCAAGAAATTTGTATAAATAGACTTTTGTAATAAAATTTATATTATGGAACATAGGTTATTTAAAATATCTTCAAAATATAATCCTGCAGGGGATCAGCCCAAAGCTATAGAACAATTGACACAAGGGGTTTTAAGCGGTTATGACACTCAGACATTGCTTGGTATCACCGGTTCCGGTAAAACTTTTACTATTGCAAATGTGATTGAAAAAGTCCAAAGACCAACATTGATTATTGCACATAATAAAACACTTGCAGCGCAGTTATATAATGAATTTAAAGAACTTTTTCCTGATAATGCTGTTGAATATTTTATAAGTTATTATGATTATTATCAGCCGGAAGCATATATCCCGAGGACTGATACTTATATTGAAAAATCATCGAGTATTAATGAAGAAATTGATCGTTTGCGCCATCATACAACCAGAAGTTTATATGAGAGAGATGATGTTATTGTAGTGTCTTCAGTTAGTTGCATTTATGGCTTGGGGGTTCCTGAAAATTATTTTAAAGGTACGATTACTCTTCATGTTGGTGACGAAGTTGACCGTGATGAGCTTTTAAAATATCTTGTAGAAATTCGTTATGAAAGAAATGATATTGAACTTAAATATTCAACATTCAGAGTTCGTGGTGATATTGTAGAAATAATGCCTCCATATGAAAAAATTGTTACAAGGCTATATTTCTTTGGAGATGAAATAGAAAAAATAGTCAAAATTGATAATGTTTCAGGTGAAATAATTGATACTCCAAATGAAACTGTAATTTATCCTGCAGTTCATTATATAACTGATGATGAGGATCAGGAAACCACAATAAAGATGATAAGACAAGAGCTTCAGGACAGGCTTGTAGAATTGAACAACGAAAATAAACTTGTAGAAGCGCAAAGACTTGAACAACGTGTAAAATACGATATAGAAATGATTAAAGAAATGGGATACTGTACAGGTATTGAGAACTATTCAAGAATACTTGAACGTCGTGCCCCCGGTACACCTCCTGCAACATTGCTTGAGTATTTCCCTGACAATTTTTTGACAATAGTTGATGAATCTCATGTAACCCTCCCTCAGTTAAAAGGAATGTACAATGGTGATAGTGCAAGGAAGCAAGTGCTTGTAGATTACGGTTTCCGTTTACCTTGTGCAAAAGATAATCGTCCCCTAAAGAATGAAGAATTTTTTGATCGAGTTGGTCAAAAAATATACATATCTGCCACTCCTGCTCAATTTGAACGTGAGACATCTTCTCAGTTGGTTGAACAAATTATCCGCCCTACCGGATTGTTAGATCCAAAAGTGTCTGTAAGACCTATTGATACTCAGATTAAAGACCTTAAAGCTGAGATCCAAAAACGTGTTGATAAAAATGAAAGAATTTTAATAACTACTCTGACTAAACGAATGGCAGAGGATTTAACGGATTTCTTTTTGCAGGAGGGAATAAGAGTAAGATATCTGCATTCTGAAATAAAATCAATTGAACGAGTTGAAATTTTGAGAGATCTGCGTTTGGGAGAATTTGACGTATTGATAGGTGTCAACCTTTTAAGAGAAGGCCTTGATATTCCTGAAGTATCTCTTGTTGCAATTATGGACGCTGATAAAGAAGGTTTTTTGCGTTCTGAAAGCAGTTTGATACAAACAATAGGAAGGGCTGCCCGTAATTCTTGCGGTGAAGTTATAATGTATGCTGATAAAGTTACTGATTCTATGTCTAATGCAATAAAAGAAACTGAGCGCAGGCGTAAAATCCAAATTGAATTTAACAAAAAATACGGAATTATTCCTCAAACTATTAAAAAACCTATTGAAAATAATTTGCTTTCTCTAATTGCAAGTTACAGAAATCTTGAAGACGTTGTGGCTGAAGAAATGGTTGAAATGGGTATAGAGAAAAAAGATTTGCCAAAACTTATTTCAAAACTTGAAAAAGATATGCATAAGGCCGCTAAAATTCTTGACTTTGAACGTGCCGCCCAAATTAGAGATCAGTTGAAAAAATTGAGAGAAATTAAAGAATAATTATATATTTCTGTCAGTATTCATGTCGTTTAATAATGAATTTATTTGATGGTCTTCATAAATTTCATTTTTAGAAGCTCTTAAATGTTCATAAGAGAGTTGGGCAAAATAATTGCCGGCAAGTGATATATTTATTATAAATAAAACAGAACAAAAACCTATAAATCCCCAGTGCATAAATGGAATATGGAAAAACCAAAATAAATATGCAACGGGTCCTGCAAGAATCACATTTGCAATTGCAAATTGTGGAACGGCAAATATCATGCTGACAAGCATATCAATAGATGCAGGTATAACTTTTAAATAATTGTATCCTTCTTTTATGCTTAAATATTTAGCGAATGAAATATATGATGTAAATACTATTGCACCTAATATAGACCAAATAATTATATTAAAAATAAGTTGTATGTGAGGAATGTCAAGGGGAATTGTAATATTTTTTGTTATTATTTCTCCTATAAAATAATATACTGCTAGTTGTGGTATAACAACAATACCCGCTTTTATAATAGAAATAATTAAAGACAAAGGGTTTAATGTCAAAATTTCTTTATTATTTGTTCGAACATTATGTATTCCCTTTGTAAGCAGACCAAGAAGTAATATTCCAACAATAGTTGCCCACAGATAAAAAGAACTCATCTGACCTTTGATAAAAAAATCTGCACAAAAATATACGGGAATTGCGTATATAACAAATTTTACATATGACATATTATCGTTAAAGGTATCATTAAATGCATCCACAATAGAAGCCATTTGTTTCTCCTTATTTTTGTAATAATCTTTTTAGTTCTGCGGGTTTTGAAGACTTTAACAATGCATCTTCAAGTGTTATAAGTTTTTGGTTTACAAGATTTGCAAGTGCTGATTCAAGAGTTTGCATTCCGGAGCCGGAACTTGTTTGTAATGTTGAATAAATTTGTGCGGCTTTAGACTCTCTTATAAGGTTCGCAATTGCAGGTGTTACAACCATTATTTCTTGTGCCATAACACGTCCTTTTACTGAACCATCCGGCTGACGTTTAGGCAATAGCGTTTGAGCAAAAACTGCGACTAAAGAGTTTGCAAGTTGAACACGAATCTGTTGTTGTTGACCTTCCGGGAATACGTCAATAATACGGTCAATTGTTTGGGATGCAGATGAGGTGTGTAGTGTTCCGAATACAAGGTGACCAGTTTCTGCTGCTGTTAATGCAAGCGAAATTGTTTCGTGGTCACGCATTTCACCTACAAGGATAATATCAGGATCTTCACGAAGTGCAGATTTAAGTGCATTTGCAAAAGATCTTGTATCCATACCAAGTTCTCTTTGGTGTATTACACTCATTTTGGATGTGTGAACGAATTCGACAGGGTCTTCAATTGTTAATATATGTTCCGCTCTTGTTCTGTTTATATAATCAATCATTGCTGCCAATGTTGTTGATTTACCTGAACCTGTAGGTCCTGTTACGAGAACCAATCCTCTTGGTCTTTCTGCAACGGCAGTTACAATAGGAGGCATATTCATATTTTCCAATGTTGGTGCGTTAGATGAAATTGTACGAAAAGCTGCGGCATAGCAGCCTTTATCTTTATAAAAGTTTACACGGAATCTGCCAATCCCTTCTACCCCATATGAAAAGTCAAGTTCCCATTCTTGTTCAAGTCTTCTTCTTTGATCATTTGTCATCATTGGAAATAGCAAGTTTTCAACATCTTCCGGAGTCAGTGGATCATGATTCATTCTTACAAGTTCCCCGTCAACACGTTTTACAGGTGGAAGTGCACTGGAAATATGTAGGTCGGATCCCCCATCTGATATTAATTCATGTAATAAATCTTCTATTGTGTAATTCATTTTAACCACCTTATTCTGAGTAATTTATAATTGCATCGTTTTCATTTGATGCCATTTCCATCATAATATATGCCATGTATGCTCCAAGAGCAACTGCTTTCGGGTCTAAATCAGTTTTGTTTGCAGCTTCGATAATAGCAGTATTTATTTCAGGATTTTCATCTTTAATATAATGTATCATTTTTTTTCGCCAGGTCGGCATATCTTCAAAGATTTCACTAAACGCTTTGTCCGCAATTTCTTCTGTAATAACCGGTAACATATGATTTATCCTTAAATTGATTAAACTAATACCTCAACCCATTATACATTAATTCTTCGGCGGATGTCTATATTAGGACTAAAATCATATATTTAGAGTATAATAGCACTATGAAATTAAAATTATTAAAATTATACGATTACAGAAATTGTTGTGAAACAGAAGTACCGTTTAATTCTTTCAAAAACTTAAAAAAAAAAAAAAATGCTCAGGGAAAGACAAATATTTTAGAAAGTATAT
>CACXDL010000075.1 GCA_902766395.1 uncultured bacterium | reverse complement strand
GCACTTGCAAAGATTTATGAAATTCAAAATAATCAACATTTCCAAAATGTAATAAAACTAAGAAAAGAATTGGGATAAGTTTTCACGCAAAAATAAAAATATTAAAAGGGACTAGTTTATACTAGTCCCTTTTAATTTACCCTGGATGCGATTCGAACGCATGACCTACCGCTTAGAAGGCGGTTGCTCTATCCAGCTGAGCTACCAAGGCTTAACTGCTTTTTACTATTTCAATTATGATATTATCATAAAAAAAAAATCCTGCAATATTTAATTTTATTTATTTGTATTCCTTATATTTCAATACCCTTTATTATGTTTATTTTAAAGAGTAAAATTATAATATTTGCTTATCAAATATATTTTTTAAAAAGAAAATTTAACTAGAATCAGGATGTGTTAGAAAAGTCTTTAATGAAGTTTTCTCTCAGACATGTTTTGTATCCTTGTGTAGTTGAAAAAACATTTGAAAGATTGTATAAATAAGATATTGTTTAATATGGATAGAGAAAGTTATGTTAAAAAATCTTAGTAGTGAAAAAAGAGTATTATTAATATTTTTATTTGTGCATATGCTTGTGTGGAGTTTAATTGGAGCAATAAGACTTGTATTGCCGACTGATACTTTAGAAGGCATATGGTGGGGAGGCTTATTTTCGCTTGGGAATCCTAAGCATTCACCTCTTGCAGGTTGGTTAACATATTTTGTTTATAATTTATTTTCAAAGCATGATATTGCTTTATATTTTTTAAGTCAGGCTTTTATTGTATGCGGATTATTTTTTACATATAAACTTGCAAGATTCTTTTTTGAGCAAAGGCAGGCTGTTTTGTCTGTAATTGTGTTGGAAGCTTGCTGGATATATTCATATATAACGGGCTATTACGGGTTTAATCCGGATGTAATAATGTTGTCTACATTGCCTGTAGTTACCTATTATTTTTATCGATGTATGAATTTTGGCAAGCCTTACGATTGGGTTATGCTCGGGGTTTCAACGGGAATAAGTTTTATGGGGAAATATCAGGCTGCATTACTTTTAGCCGGAATGTTTATTTGGGCGTTGGTATTTAATCGGGGTGTATTTAAAAACAAATTTTTCTATTTGTCTGTTTCAATAGCGTTTTTAATATTCTTACCGCATTTGATTTGGCTGGTAAAGTATAATTTTATTCCGTTTATGTATTATGGTGCAAAACTTGAAACAATAGACTGGATCAGCCATATAAAAGCACCTATGTCGTTTATTTTTATGCAGATAGCGTTAATTGCGGGTGTAATATTTATTTATTTACTAAATAAATTTTTTGACAAATCTCAGTTCAATATAAACAAAAATATAGATAAAAACGGATGGTTTTTGCTAATTTTAACTATGACGCCATTTTGTATTTTTACTCTAATGGCCTTGCTAAGTGGCAGTAATATAAGACCTCAGTGGGGGTTTGTATTTTGGTATTTGACGGGTATAATTTTATTTTACTTTATCCCTTGGCAGGTCAGTGAAAGAGGTTTCAGAAACACCGTTATTTCGTCTTATATAGTAATGTTTATAATTTTTGTGTCTTTCGGAACAATGTTGACTTTAGAGAAAAGTTACCGCAGCAGATATCCGGCGCAGGCTGTTTTGGATGATTTTGAAAAAATGTGGTTTCAGCAGTATAAAACTCCGTTAAAATATGTTGGAGGGTTGATAGATTTTTCTTACCCTTTGACGATATATGGAAAATCTCATCCGATAAACCTGATGGACACTTATGACAGTGGAAATATTTGGTTGGATCACGAAGATTTAAAAAAGAGTGGGGCATTGATTCTTGATAAACACGATGATGAAGTTGAGCGTTTCGTTCGCTCTGCGTGTCCTTATATAGGGGAAGAAACCGAGATTATTCCTCAGGAGTACAAATTCCAATTGACAAATGCGCTTGGCAAAAGTCGTGAATATCATATGTATTATTATTTTGTTCCGCCGCAGAAGATGTAGTTTAGAACAGAAGAAATTTTGGAAAAGTGTTGTATTTTCTTGTAGGACTGTCGTTCTGGGTTTGTTCCAAATAGAAATGTTAACATTCCTAATAAATAGTAATTTATGCTGAAATTCTTGTCGGGCATGGAGTTAAAATTTCTCTACAAAAAATGTATAAATGTATTTATAGATAAATTTGCATATATGTAGGAGCAAGTGTAGCAGATGCATCAACTTCATTTGGATCAGAAGACTTCCCGATGTTGATGAGTGGTGTTGCATTATCTGCCGGCTTCAGATGGGCACTTGGAAAAGCTCCTTCGGCTAAGTCCGCAGTGACACCAAAAACAAGTAAGTCAAAACAGACTGTTTTAAAACAACAGACTAAGAAGACAATAAAATCTTCATCAACAAAGACTTCAAAACTGTCAAGCTTTCTGGCTGATATGGATGGAGAACAGACTTATGTTGTTAAAGTAGAAAAATAAATATAGATAAATATACGAAAAAGCTATGAAATATATTTCATAGCTTTTTTTGTGTTTATAATCAGCATTGCTGCTTATTTATTTTTAAAAAATCTGTTGTAATTTTCTTCTCCAAAAACTCTTATTTGAATTTGCTTTATGAACTCATCATATTCTTCGACAGGTAAACCGATCTTTTGTGCTAATTGTCGCATGGCAGAATATTGTTGAACTTCTATTTGTGCAACTCTGGGATTATTTAAATCGTACCCTTGTTTCTGTGCAGTTTTGACAAATTCATCATGTGACATTTTTAATAAATCTATTTGTTGTTTAACGTAAGTTTTTATTGGTTGACCAGTCTTTTCTGCCGCCTCAATTTGTTTTTGAAGTTTATTAAATAAATCTGAATTGTTATTCACTTTTATACCCATATTTTACCTCATCTGTTATATTATATCATAATTCAATTAAAAATTAAATTGTTCAAGGCAATCAACATGTTTAAGAATATCATCCATAGGTATTTCAATTATTTTTGATGCACTCCAAGGATTTGTAAGGTAGCACATATTTGATTCAGGGTCATAGCTTTTTATGGCGTATTCGTGCAAGCTATACATATGGGTTGTTTCATTAATTAAATATTCATCTATTCCCGGAATTTTTTGTCCACTTTCTTTAAATCCTATACCTAGCATAATATTTGTATTATTTGCACCGTTTTTAATTGCTTGTTCTATATTTTCCAAACCGTAAATATATAATCCGTTTCCGCCAAGTAGTTTATTAAATCCATCATTGCCAAGTCCCCCTTGAAGCATTGTCATTTGTGCTTCAACATTAGTCAATTGTGCTAATTGTTCAGGAGAAAAACCTCTACGGTTCGTCTTAAGTGCATCAAACATGTATGCTTGTTCAAGCATTCTTACACCTTTTGCCCCTGTTATTGCTGAGCCATTCGGATCAAAAAGTAATCCTTTAGGGAATAACACTTTTTCTGAACCATTAAGTTGTACGTATATATCATCTCCAACTTGTTCAAATCTTTTAAATATTGCAGCTCTGCCTTTAGGGTAATCTAAAGTATTGTCTATACTTGAAACCAGCCAACAATCACCTGTTGCTCCCTGTTGAAAAGCAGAGGATTTTGCAGGAGGGAATAAATCGTCAAATTTTTCTTTAGATATTTTTAATGCATTAAACTCATCTATGCCACTTCTTACGTATAGTACTCCGTTTTTATTATAAACATCACCAATATTTATATTTTTTCTTATATAATCTTTAGAAGCATTTTCAGGGATTGTTTTAACAAGAGTTGGTTTGATACCTTGTTCCAATTGAGATTTTGCTAATTTACATTCATTGAGAAAACGATTTGAGAAGAATGTACTTTCATTAATTGACACATTATCAACAAATATTGAATTATATGTTGCTCTATCAATATAGCCTGAATTTATCAAGTCAAACAGACCACTGTTTGCAATTCTGTTAAATCTTTTTGGATTAGCATTATATAATTTCATCATTTGTTGAATATGAGCTTCATCAAGGCATATATCAAATGATTTTAGGTATGCATAAACATCATCTGCTGTTTTAACTTCTACAGTTTGATTAATTCCGGAACGTTTACTTTGGAATGTTACGGTTTCAGATGATGGTGCAGGATAGTAATCTGCTACATTCTCAGGGGTAGGATTTGGTATTGATGCGAGCCTTTTAGCTTTAATTCTGTCTATTATATCGAGGTATTTGTCAGAATTAATATTTATTTTCTTTCCTTTTGTATCATATTTTACATAATGAGCTAACCCGTTATCAGTGTTCATTGCTGCTGAGATCTTTCCATCTTCAAAGAAAATATAATATTTTGTTTTACCTTTAGTATAACTTATCATCCCGTTGCCATTTTCAATGGAATTAGATATTTTTTCTGCATTATTTGATTTTAAGAAATCTTCAATTGTATCCGGTGACATTTTTTCAATTTTGGCAAATGTCTCATCCTGGAATGATTCATGGATTGGTTTTTCAGAAATTACAAAATTACCAAAACCATCATCTTTGACTTCGATTCCACGTTGTCTTATTTCTTTAATAAATGCTTCGCGTCTTTCTTTTATGGATTGCATCGTTGTAGATGCATCTCCATCTTTTCTTAATTTTTGCCACTCTTTATTTACTTTGTTATAACTTTCAACAAGTTGATTATCATCTATTCCGTCAAAATGGCTTGACTGTTTAATATTTGTAGCAGGTTCAGCATCTTCAATAACTATTACGTCATCCGCATCTGAGTCTACAGTTCTGACGTCATCTTCAACAACTATTACGTCATCTGCATCTGAGTCTACAGTTCTGACATCGTTATTATCAGGATCTACGATGCGAGAGTCATTTTCTTGAGAGATTACGTTTGAATCTTTTGTTTTAACATCTGTTTTTTGTCCCGGAACAGATTGCGGATCTGATGGATCGAAATTCAACCAAGGATCATCAGCAGGAGTCATGTCGTGGGCTAAATATTGACCTTCACCACGATTACTATCGTATGCAGCATGCATTAGGCTATTTTCTTCAGGGGTATAAATTCTATCTTTAAGCTTTCCTGTGTTATATTCGTATCTATAGAATAAACGACCAGAATCACCTAATTGGTTATCACCTGTGATATGTGAAGTATTAGTTGTAAGATTATGTTCTCTAATCAGTTTATCCAAATCTTTTGCAATTTGCGCCATCTCTTCTTGTGATTGAGGATATATTGTAAATGCTTTTCCTGTTTGTTCAGGAGCGGTTTTTGCGAGTAATTCTGGACTCATTGTTGAGGATAATGTTTTATGAGCAATTTTGTGTTTATTTAAATATGGTAGTACTACTTCTGCCATTTGTTGATAATCAAGTTCATCTACAGAATATAAGTGCATTTTCCAAGCACTATGATTATTTGTTAATTCATAAGGTGAATCGTTCCAATATGCACGTTCCATATATTTTGCATCGCCATCTGCAAATAAATCTTTTCTGTTTTTCACGAAGGCAGCATGTTTTTCATCGAGTTTGAAAAAGTTAAGCAACTCTTTGTCTGACATATAGCTGTATTGAGGATAATTCATTCTCAATGTTGCTACATCATCAAGATCAGAATGGTAAATTTCACGTAATGTATATACGGATTTTTTTTGTTTTGCAGAAAGGTCATTAACATGAGTATTTTGAATTTGTTTTTTTGCATTATTCAACATGACTCTAATATTGTTATACAGGCCTTCTATTTTTGCCTTTATGGCACCTGTTGCACTTTTTGCAATAGTTTTAAGATGAGAAAGTAGTTCTTTGCCACGGGTGATAAGTTCTTTAGTGTTAATATTTGGCATAGAAATTTCTTGAGTCAATTTTTCAATTTTTTCTTTGCAATTTTGCCATAATTTTTGATGCTGAGGAGGGATTTCAGATGCATTAATTGAATTAACATCATTAATAACATTTTCTGTTTTAACTTCTGTTTTTTGTACTCCTTCTGTAGCACGATTTGATACAGGAGCTTCTTCATTTGGTTTTATTTCAGGTTTAACATCTTCGGCTTTCACTTCTACAGGTTTTCTTGCAGTTTCCAATTCTGTAGCTTTTGCT
>CACXDL010000074.1 GCA_902766395.1 uncultured bacterium | reverse complement strand
TTCTTCGAAAACTTCATTTAAGTTTCCTGCTCCGATTTTAATCATTTTTATTCTCCTTTTTTATTTTAATCTATATATAATTTTGCCGATTGAATATTATTTTTTGGAATATGTAATTCCTGACCGTCATCAAATCTGAAAAATGTTAAGCCTTCATTTATGTCATAATCAATTAATTCACCTTTAAAGATTTTTTCGTTTTCCCCTTCAAGTGGTTCTTTTAATTTGAGGCTAATTCTTCTGCCTTTGAATATGATAAATTCTTTTTCGGATTTGAATTTTCTTTCTAACCCCGGGGAAGATACTTCAAGGTAGTATTTTACAGGAATTAATTCGTCTAAAAAACCTTCGAGGCTGCGGGTTACATTTTCGCAATCATCAAGTGTTATATCACGTTCCTTTGAGTATAAAAATATTCTCAAAAACCAGCGATGATTTTCTTTGGAAAAATCTATTTCGATAGGAACAAGATTAAAACGCATTGCGGTATTTTCAATTAGCGGTGTGATTTTGTTCAATATCTCAAATCTGTTTATGTCCTGTTTCATACCCTGCCGACCTTTCTTTTTAAAAGTAGATAAGTAATTAGGTATATAAGTAGATAAGTTCATATCGGGTTATTGATATTTGTATTAATAGTTCTGTTTTACAATAATTAATTCCTGTAATGAACTTAACTACTTATCTACTTATAGACTTTCATTATTATTGAAAAAAGAACGGGGTTACCGTTCTTTTTAATGTTGGCTTATAGCAATACTGCATCGCCACTTATATTATATTATACACATTTTATTATGTAAAGTGTTTGTTAATGATTTGTTAACTTGCTACTTGTGGAGGTATTCTTCCTGTTCTAGGCGCAGTCTTACCTTGAGAATCATGCACAACCGGACCTGCGCTGCCTGTTTCCGGTCCTTTTGCTATTCCTCCATATACAATTCTATCTTGAGATTTTTCTTCTCTCCTGTTAATTTCATCTAATACCGGATTTGCAGCAGATGGGTCATCACTCTCACTAAGCTCTGCATATAAATTTTTCAAATCTTCTGTACTCATGTTTGAATAATCTTTTT
The DNA here is from genome assembly GCA_902766395.1 of uncultured bacterium. GTDB lineage: Bacteria > Cyanobacteriota > Vampirovibrionia > Gastranaerophilales > Gastranaerophilaceae > Zag111. The sequence goes on along the minus strand of CACXDL010000074.1, from coordinate 27,909 downwards.
GTTTGCCGGTAACTATAAGTTCGTCTGCAATGCCGACACCTCTCTTGTCTAATTCTGCTTTAACTTCCATCGCAGCACTATAATCATCATCATCTTTAAATCTGTTATATAAATTTGCTAGTTCGCTATCTTGCATTGTAGAATAATCAGGCTGTGATTTTGCAGGAGTTTCTTTTGCTCCCTGAGATTTGTTATCATTTTCAGCGGCTTTGGCTTTTTCGGCTTCTTCTTGTTGTTTCATTTGTTCAAGACGTTTATTTTGTGCGGTTATAGCCTCGCTTAAATCGCTTACGTTCTGCTTATGTTGTTTAAATTGATTAATTACGCTTGTAGCAGCATTATATGCTTGTGTTGCCTGTTCTAATGTGTTCTTAGCTATATCATATGCTTCTGTTGCATCACTTAATAATTCTTGTTTAGTGTTCAAAGTGCTTTCACTTTTCTGAAGATTTTCATCTGCATTTTTTAAGGCTGTTTTCTGATCGTCAGTTAAATCTGTTGCTTTTTCTAAGTCGCCTTGTGCCTTTGTATGAGCATTCGTAGCTTCAGTTTCCTTTTCTGTAGCTTTAGCAAGTGCTTCTTTTGCTGTATTCTCAGCATTTTCAGCTTCTGTTAGTTTTCTTTGAGCGTCATTTTTTGCATTTTGTGCATTAGTGTATGCCGGCTCGTTAGGAACCTGTTTTGAATTTCCTTCTGCGTCTGTTTCCGTTCTATATTGAGGAGTGTTTGCTGCTGTTGCAGAAGCCTGATCAAAGTTACTCCGCGCTAAATTTGTATTGTTTTGAGCTTGTTCATATTTACCGTTAGCTTCAGTTTTTGCACTTTTTGCATTTGCAAGATTTTTGCTGGCGTCTTTAAATGCATTTGCAGCTTTACTTTCTCCGGTATATGCCTGGTCTAATGCGTTTTTGGCGTTTTCGACTCCGAGTTTCGCCCCCTTAACTTGTTCTTTTTGAGTTGTGACTACCTCTTTAGCGCCGCTTTCTGCACTTTTTGCTGACTTTACTTCTCCTTCAATTGTAGGTAATGCATTTTGTGCTTTATTCGCGGCTTCTTGTAATGATCCTGTTTGGGAATTCATTGTGGTTAGTGTAGAATTAGCATTGTTAATTGCAGTGCTCAAATCTGCTGATGTTGTTGCGCTGCTCATTGAGCTGATTATTCCTTGAATATCTGCGCTTACACCAGCTCCTTGTTTGCCGCCGGTAATACTTTCCACTGCGCTGGTAAGAACTTGTGAATTAGTCTTGCCGCCAAAAATACCTTTTATGCCATTTTCTTTTATATTGTCTATAATACCAAGTTTATTCAATGTTTGATAAGCAATATCACCAACTTGTTTGCCAACTTCCATGAAGTTTGCTCCGCTGTTGTTAACGGTAGTTGTTGAAACAGCTCCAAACCCTCCGGTTAATCCGCTTAAGCCTATAGCTGGTGTTGAGGCTATAGTGGCAGCCTGATATTCGACTTGGATGCTTTGTTGTCTTGGAACATTACCATTATTCATATTTCTGCTAAGTCTTTGGCTATAACTAGCATTTGGTTTTATATTCGTACTGCGAGAGCCTACAAATTTTGAATTATACAGTCTGTTAGGCAGAATAGAAGCACTCCTTGAACGATTTAAGTTCATGGAGCCGGCAATGGATGAACGCGACAAATTGTTGCGTCTTCCAAAATTACTATTCAAATTTAGGTTCGAAATAGTCATTTTTTTGCTCTCTTCTTTTTAACTCTCAGATATATAAAAACATGTGAAATCCTCTGATTTCACATGTTCCCATGTTTGTTACATTTGTTTACAAAAGATGCAAAATTATTTTTTTACAACAGCTATTGGTCTTGTTACAGACAAAATCATCTCATTTGGAATATAAAAATCTATCATACCGTAGTTTGCATTAATAAATATAAATTCTAATGTTTCTCCTTCCTCAACATTTAATATCTCGAAAGGAATTTTTAAATCAAGAACTTCATCATATGCATATTCAATGGACTTGCTGTTTTCTAAAACCCACATATCTCCGGGGATTGCCTTAATAATTCGCATAAATCTCAAATCATTTTCTCTTATTGATATTTGTATTTCATTATGAAATTTTTCCATAGAAAGTGGCGGGGTATTTTTTGATTTATTAATTAATCTTATAGGTGACATTGCTTGTTGTCTGCCTGTTTTTCTAAGATATATGTACATTTGATATGTATGTTTTAAAGGTGTATCTTCTGTTTTTATATATTTATTAAGATGAAATTTCAGATAAAAATTATTTTCATCGTTTCCAAAACGAATTTTTTCAAATAACTTTGATTCTCTAAATACCGGGCCATCAGGAATTTCAATGCACCCGGCATTATTCCATTCATCATTTTCACCAGAAATATCTTTCCCGTTGATTTCCGGAGAAATATTTGACAGAGGGAAATTTGACGGAATGGATGGTGATAAACTCGTTAAAGGTTCATCTAAAAATTTAGGATATTCTAAATTGAGTAAAGAATATATGTTTTTTAGGTGTGTTCTGAATAAAAAGTCAAAGATGTTATCTTTTCCGGAGTAATTAGGTTCTCCGTACCACCAGAACCAATCGCTTCCTTCGCATATAAATAATTCTTTTTGCGCAGCTTCAATATTTGGATCTGACGGTTCTCTTTTTGTATAACTTATAAAATCTTGTCTTACCCGTTTTAAATATGTCCAGGCCATATCTTTTACCGGTTCATCTATCCATAATTTGAAATTTCTGTTAAAACTTGCGCCAGGAACAACTTTATTAAGTTTTTTATGTTCTTTTGTTTTTTCTAAATAATCACTTATTAGTACTGTTTCCAAAGATTCATCTTTAGATATTAAATCATATAATGTATGAAGGAATAAATTCCCGTCTTCTATATAATTTTCCCAACAATTTTCCCCATCAAGTGCTATTGTCAGCAAATGATCCTCATCAGGAGAGGACAATATTTTACTCTGAATAACTTTAATTCTGTCATATAAATCATTTGCCGTTGCATCGGGATCATGGTGCGAATATTCAAAACTTATAAGATTATGTATTGTGGAATCTCTAAAAATCATTTTAATATCAGATTTTTTGGTTTTATATGTATAAGTTTTCAGTAAATGGTACGGATCCTGAAGATAGCCTTTAAAGTCATGTATGAATTCATAATTAATTGAATTCGCCAGTATCCCTTCATCTGAGATTGACCATTTTACACCTAAATCGCTCAGCATATCAAGTGTTTTATCACTGACACATTGTTCAGATGCCCATATTCCCTTAGGTCTTTTCCCAAATAATTCTTCCATTCTATCAAGTGCTGAGATTGTTTGAATTTTTGCATCCTCTTCTGTTCCCAAATCGAGTAACTCATCCTCAGCTGAAGAATTACGAATATTTTTATAGTCAAGCAATATTGGGAGTATTGGATGATAATACGGACTAGTTGAAAGTTCTATTTTATTTTTTTGCCACAAATTTTTTATAGTAGGAATGATTCTCCTTATAATCTGTCTGTGCATTTCTATTATAAGAGTTCTGTCTTCAAGAGTATAATTTTCTTCTTTATCAATGAGGCTTTGAATTTGTGGGTATTCTTTTCTGAAAACGGGATCTATCCATACAAGATTGAATAGTGCCATTATGTCAGAATAATCCTGCTCGGAAAAATTATCAACATTTTCATTTCCGACAGTTTGAAGTTTTTGGTATAAAGAATGATATCTTTTATTTGGCAAAATCATTGTTTGATAATTTGCATCAAAAAAATTATTTAATATAAAAACTTTGTCCTCATGAGAGAGTTGTTCCACAGGAGTTAAAGTTAGTCTGGAATGTATGTCATGTGCATCTTTTTCATACTCTTGTATCGCATCAAACAGTACAGGAACAAAATCAAAATTTAGCTTCAAATTGTCGAATTTTTCAGCCCAAAGAACCATATCAAGGTAATCTTTTACAGCATGCAGCCTGACCCAAGGCATTAGATAACCTCCTTTTGGAGATAATTGATACACAGGTTGATGCATGTGCCAATAGAACGCTATTGATAACTTTTTGCCTTGACTCATCATATGAAAAACCCCTTACAATTTTATAGTAGCATAAAAATATAGATTCCGAAATATTTATATAAAAATAAGTAAATATAAGTAAATATTTTGGGTGACTTATATCATCTTAAGGAATAATGTATATGCCTTTTAAAGTTTATAAAATTATAGTATCCACAATTGGATAAATGAATAGGAGGCATTATGAAAAAGTTATTATCAATTTTCACCTTATTAGCATTTTTCGCTATTCCTCAAAGTGCATTTGCATGGACTTATGATGGTCTGGGTAGCCTAAATCCTTTTACGAATTTTGGCAGAGGATTTGGAAACTCTGAATGTGGCTGTCAAAGGTTGAAATTAACCAAATGTGAAAAATTACATGGGGTTAAAATCAAGCGTTCAACTTATTATGAAGGACAACCTTGCGGGTGTGCTGCGCCTGTGATTATTGAACCGGTAATGGAAAAATGTCCAAATTGTCACAGAGCGTTTTAGAAAATCGGGGCGACGAACAAGTTGCCCCGATTTTTTTATTAATATTCAATATCCTTTAAAGCTTTGAAAATTCGGTCGGTTATATCTTGAATGTATTCTTGGCTAACCATTCCGTTAATTATAGCATCAGAAATTTGATATGTTGGTCTTATGTATTGCTGAGCAGTTTTGTTTACGTCTGCGAATTGCATATCTGCCGCTGCACCCTCTTTCCCTCTTTCTTTTGCTCTTTTGTACCAACGATCCTTTATAACTTCAAGTGGGGTAAATACATAGACTTTTACGTCCATAATATCTCTGACTCCCTCATTTAAAACGTATAAGCCTTCTGTAAGAATAACTTTTGCAGGCTTTTTTTCATCTCCGTCGGGATTAGACTCGCAAGTTATAAAATTATATTTAGGAGATTTAATTGTCATTCCTTCTTTTAATGCAACAAGATGACTTCTCATTAATTTTAAATCTATAGCCTCAGGAGTATCAAAACTAAAACCTGTTTTGAAGAGTTCTTCATAACTTCCTGCTTCCTGAAGTTCTTTCGATGTATCTTTATAATAATCATCGCATCTGATAACTGTGTATATGCCTTCCTTTTTGTCCTTTATGCAGGCTTTAATAGTATTATCAACAAAAACCGTTTTCCCTGATGCACTTTCCCCCGTAATTCCTATTAAGAAAGTTTTCTTTTTGTCTTGGACAACTTTTCTTGCGATATCCATAATTAAAGTATCTGATATTTTTAAAAATAAAGGCTGTTCTTCTTTTTTATCCTCTTCAATGATTTTGTTTAAAGCTTCAACTATATTGGAAATAATCTCCATATCCCTTCTGTTTGAATAAAAATCGTAATCTGTTAATTCAAATTCCTTAATCATGTTTATCCCCTATAAAAACATGTTTACATTCTACTTTAAAATATATTAAACCTCTACAAAAGATGAAATTTTGTTACAAAATTTTTAATAAAAATAAAGTTTTTGTAATTCTGTTCCGTATACATATTTGTTAAAGTTGATAATTGTATAAGAGGAGTTATGATTTATGTACAATGACAAGATTTTTGAAGATGCGCTTAATGAAACAAGAAAAGAAAATTTTACTAATTTAAGAGCCGAAGTAAAAACTATGGAAGGCGCAATTGAAAGATTTTTGACGCAAATACTGGAGTGTACATCCACGATGTCAGAACGGGATTTCAATGTTTGTTCTGTATAAATAAAAACAGCCTCCTATCTGGAGGCTGTTTTTATTATTTCATATATATAAATTTGTAATTTGATGGTGTTTTGGTGTATAAATTTTCATAGCCAAATATATCAGGTACAGGATTTAGATTTGTTATCGGCATACCTGGTGTTGTCAGTCCGCCAAAACTGCTGTATAAAGAAGGACTGATTCCAAGCTGGAGCGGATAATTTACGTTCAAACCTAAACCACTGTTGAATGGATTTGTTCCGGGATATGTGGTTGTGAAATCTGTTGTCAAGGTTGGAGTTATCGGAGATTGTACCAACGGTTGTTCTATAGCTGGTTGTTCACTTGCTGCAGATGTTACAGGCTGTTGTACTGTGGAAGGAGTTTGTTGTTGCTGTTGAGCCTGATCCCTTTCCTGCTCAGTTGGTGTATTTTCTCGACTTAATTCTTCATTTTGTGCCGTTTGTTGTTCTTCTTCTTTTGCCTTTTGTTCGCTGTATGGCGGAAAAATCCAATCCATTAGCATATCTCCTGCAATCCAACCAATTGCGCCTCCGACAGGTCCGCCAATTGCTGCACCAAGAGCGGCACAACCTGCACCGACAATTAATTTACTTCCGGATCTGAGTACTTGTTTTGTTCCTTCCCAGAAACCTCCGTCTTTATATGCTCCATATATTTCAGGGATTTCGAATCCGACCGTAAGGATTGTTCCTATTACAGGAAGTTTTTTCAAACATTTGCCAAGGCCCTTGAATAAGCCTTTTGCGCCCCCTGCAAATGTCGCAAGTTTGCTTACGCTTTTGCCGGCTGATTTTATACTTGCAGCTCGAACCCCGGCTTTAGTGGACGATGTAATGGTTTTCCATATGTTTTTAAAGGAACTTCCTATTCCTTTAAGGAGCCCTGTTGTCTTAGTTGCTTTGTATTCTTTAGATAATTCCTTCATGCCTGCTTTTGCCTTAGGAACAAAATTCGTAAAGATACTTTCAAACTTCTTTGTTCCGCCCTTTTTTGAGGCTCCATATAGAGCTTTTCTTGCAGCTGTTACATTTTCGCTGTTTCTAAATAAATTTTTTGCCGCAAATACGACAGGCTTCATAATAGATGATATTATCCCCATGATTTTCCTCTTATATTTCCCCTATATATTGTTAAAGTATTTTGACCGCGAAAAAATGCTATGCGTGTTAAGAAATGTAAAGAAGGCTTAAACTTTGATGTTTAAGCCTTCTTTTATCTATATATATTCTTAAGCTACTACATTGAATGGCATTCTTTGCATCATTATATCATCAGCATATGGCAGTGCGGATGTAGGACTCATTGGTCCAAAAGGTTGTGTCATTCCTGTTGCAGGTTGAGCGAATGGATTTTGTTGTTGTGGTATGTTTTGTGTAGGAGTTGTTTGTTGGTCTGCAGTTGGATTTTGAGGAAGAATACCCTGTTGTTGTAATTTTGCAATAGTTTCTTGTTCTTGTTCTTGTTTTTCAGCTTCTTTTTCTGAGTAAGATTTACCAACTATTTTTCCTGCAAGCCATTCACCTGCAATCCAACCAACTATACCACCGCCGGCCGGCCATATTGCTGTTCCGATTACAGATCCGATTCCTGCACCTGCTAAGCGTGCTACTGGTTTAATTGTTTCTTTTATGCCTTGAACTATGCCTTTTTCTTTTGTTGCTTTTATAATATTAGGAACTTCTCCCAAAACCATCATTGCAGCAAATATAAATGGTAATTTTTTACCAATCCCTTTTGCAAGACCTTTAAATGCACCTGCAATTTTACTTGTTCCTTTCATTCCTGCAAGTCTTACACCTGCTTTTGTGTATCTGCTTAAATCAGGAATAAGTTTGACTAAATTTTTCCCCATTTTTTTGAAAAAATTGCCTTTGCTTGCATTTTCAATTGCTTTCATTCCTAATTTTGCGGTTTCACTAATTGATTTTCCCTGAGAATTAGCAGTTCTGATGACTTTTGCCACTTTATTTGCACTTGTGCCAAATGTTAATTCCGGTGCTGCTTTTAAGACAGCTTTACCATACTTGTACACATTTTTTGCAATACTTGCGATACCTGATACGCTAACCATAGTTCCCTACCTTTACAAAAATAATTTAACCTACATTTTTATAAACAATTTTTTTTTGTAAAAATTGCGGGAATGTAAAGGAATCTTAATAAATATTTTTGCTTAATTTTAGTGAAATAGTTGCTATAAAACCATATTCATCTGTTGAAGATAGTTTTATGTTCCCTTCCATAGCTTCAACAAGGCCTTTGACAATAAACAGACCAAGTCCTGTTCCTCTTGTTGTTCTTGTCATATTGTCGTCTAATCTTACAAATTTATCAAAAAGAGTTTCAAGTTTTTTATCAGAAATTTTGTCGCATTTATTTTTCACTGTTATTATAGCTTTTTCTTCTATGATTTCTGTGTCAACTATTATCTGAGTTTCAGGGTATGAGTATTTTACTGCATTTTCATATAAATTAACGATAACTTGTTCGAGCCTTCCTTTGTCTGCATATATTTCAGGAAAATTTTCATCTATATTTACAACAATTTCATGACCATCGTGTTTGCGCAGCAAGATTTCTGCCTGTTCAAATACTTTATGCAGATCTACATTTGTATTTACCGTTCTGAGGCGCATTCCTTCAATATCAGGAATTGTTAATAAGTCCTCTATAATTCGTTTTAATCTTTCTGATTGTTCTTTAATAACTCTCAGAGATTTTTGTTTGGTTTCTTCATCTATTACGATATCCTGCCTCATTAATCTTGAGGTGTATCCCTGAATGCTCGTTAATGGTGTTCTTAATTCGTGGCTGACCGTATCTATTAGATTAGAGCGAAATTCATTTAATTCTTTTAGTTCAATATTTTTATGTTTTAATTCTATGTAGGATTTATGAATTTCTTCGGCCATTTCATTGAATTCATCTGTTAAAAATACAAGTTCATACGGTGTAAAAGATGTTTTTAACAGTCTTATTCTGTGTTCATAATTACCCATAGATAATGCCAGTATAGCTTTAAATAATTGTCTTATGTTAATATAGAGATACAAAATATAAAATCCTATAACAACCATTGTTGACAGAATAGTTGCCAAAACTGCAATAATAATTTTCACTCTGTTATCAACAATTGCGTGTTTGGCAATTCCTTCAGTAGTTCTTACAACAACAATATAGTCAGGATCAGATTCTTTAAGGTATGCCATTGGTTGGTTTTTTTCTTCTCCAAACAGCATTGGGGTAGATTTTTCCATTATGTCATTATCAGGGAGATGACTAATTGTGTCATTAAAAGCATCTTCTGTATAATTATGAGCGGCAATTAATTTTCGATTGTAGTCTATTATATATATTTGTCTGTTATCATCTTCAATTGCTTTAAATAATTGTGTATCGTGTTTTTTCGCATATGATTTTGAAATTTCATTAAGAGTTGTGTGATTCGATTTCATAAGAAAATTCATTTCATCTGAAACCATGCTGGCAATAAGTGTTGCGGATTCTCTGAGTTGATGCCTTACGGATTGCTGATTAATATTGTTAATAATGAATCCACTGATTGACATCGGAATAACAACTGCAAAGAAAAAGACAATTGCAATTTGTTCTATAATTTTTAATCTCTGAAATTTAATATTAAAAATTCTCATATTATTCTTGTCCAAAAGGTGTTAATTTATATCCTACATTAGTTACAGTATGTAAATATTTAGGTTTTTTGGCATCCGGTTCTATTTTATTACGAAGCCCACCGACATGAACTCTCAGCATTCTTACATCTTCATTGCTGTCATAACCCCAAACTTCGTCTAGTAAAGTTGCCAAAGTTACAGGATTATTGAAATGCTGCATAAGGCAATATAATATTTCAAACTCTGTCGGTGTAAGTTTGACTTTTTTATTAATAATTACGGCTTCCAATGATTCAGGAAATATTTCTATATCTCCACTCATGAGCACTTCGTTAGATAATGTTGTTGAATCAGTGTTTATGCTGTTTCTTCTTAGCAATACTCTAATACGTAATAAAACTTCCTGCACATCAAATGGTTTTACCAGATAATCATCTGCTCCGCAATCAAATCCGCTGGTTTTATCTTCAATTGTCCCTTTAGCGGTAAGCATTAATATCGGAATGGATAATTTTGCGTTTCTGATATTTTTACAAACATCAAATCCGTTCATTTTTGGCATCATAACATCCAACAATATTAAATCATATGTGTTATTCAGAGCTTTATTAAGTCCTTCAAGGCCATCTTTGGCCGTATCTACAAAATAGCCACTGCTTCTGACGTCAAATTCAAGAAGTTCTCTAATTTCATCATCATCATCAACTATTAAAATTCTTTTTTGTCCTGCAGTCATATATACTCCTTATTATATTATGAGATTGCCCTAATTAATTCCTGCGCTTCTTCGCATTCAGGGAAAGTATCTGTTATTTTATCTAAAATTTCAAGTGCTTCATCTTTTTGTCCCAGTTTATCACAGCATTTAGCAGTGTTTAAAAGGATATTAACATTAAGAGGTGCTTTTTCAAGCAAATTCTTAAATATAATCTTTGCCTGTTCAAAATTGCCAAGTTCAAAATAGCATAGCCCAAGGAGGTTTTGTGCATCAGGCATTTTTTCCAATTCATAAGATTTGATCAGATAATCTTTTGCTCTTTCAAAATCTTGTGAAAGGAAGTATATTCTCCCTGCAATAAAGTATAAAAATGCGGAACCGGAAGTTTTTCCAAGAGCATCTTTTATTTGTTCAAGTGCAATATCAATTTGTTTTAAATGAGTTTTATTTAATGCCGAAAAGGCCAACGCATTTGCACTTTTTGGTTCAAGTGCGATTGCTTTTTGATAGTATTCATCAGCTTTTTCGAAATCTGATGTTGCGTGGTAATAGTTTGCAAGTTCCAGCACTATTGAATAATTTTCCGGTTCATATTTATATGCTTGTTCAAATTCATTTTTTGCGTAGTCAAAAAGGCGTTTGTTTAAATATATAACACCAAGATCCTTGTGTGCAGGAGCAAAATCGGGCTTAAGTTTACATACTTTTTTTAGTGTTTCTTCTGCTCTTGTGTTATCACCTGTTTTTACGCATAAAATTGCAAGTTCATAGTGCAATTCATATGAAGTGGTTCCTTGTTTAATTATTCTTTCATATATTTCTTTTGCCTGCGCAATTTGTCCAATGGTAATATATATTGATGCAAGTCTTTTGAGTATATGGGTAGCTTTTGGTTTTAACAATGCTAACTGATTTAATATTGTTATTGCAGAGCTATATTCTCCAATTGCTTGAAGGCAGCATGCAAGATTGAATTTGTAAGTTGTTTTCTGCGGATATGTTGCTGATAAATACTTATAGTGCTCAATGGCTTCTTTCATAAGGCCTGCTTTAACTTCTGAAAGGGCCCAGGCAATAACATAACTGTCATCTTCAGGGTCATATTCGTGTGCTTTTGCAAAATATTCGCAAGCCTCTGCATGTTTATTTTGTACCTGTAATATTGATCCGATATTAAAATATGCAAGTGCATCTTTGTAGTCTAAAAGAATTGATTTTTCGTATGTTTCTTTTGCTTTATCAAGATTTCCTGTTGTCAGATAAGATGTTCCCAAGTTGTTATATAATTGGACATTTTTTGGATTTAGTTCTATGGCTTTTTCAATGTATTTTATGCTCTCTTCATATTTTTGGGCTGCCATGCAGGCTGTTCCCGCAATATAGTAAAATGCATAATCTTCTTCCTCGCAATATTCCATCCCTTTTTTTGCATATTCAAGCGCCTTTTCAGGTTCTTGTGATTTTATATGTACTATTGCCATACTTTTATATACATCAATGTACTCTGGCCTTAGTTTAATAACAGTATTATATGCGTGTTTGGCTTCGGGATATTTGTCAAGGTTATCGTAGCAGCAGCCCAAATAATACCAGCAAATAGCATCATCCTGAAGATATTTTATTATATCTTCAAGTATTATTCTTGCTTCATTATAATTTTCAAGGTTTACCTCACAAAGAGATAAAAGTTTTCTTGCATCAATGTCTTTTGGATCTTTTGCAAGAATATCCGAAATTAATTCTTTTGCTTTTGCGTATTCTGCTTCCTCAATTATTTTATAAATTTTATCAACGTCTTTTTCTTTCATAGCAAAAACATTATATCATAGAAACCTATTTAATTCGACTTCTAATGCCAAATTTAATTATTTTATTAATAACAGTTTGTGGTAATAAAGATAACATGCTTGCGAATAATGCGTCTTTCCCTATAGTATATGAAGCTTTTGGATTTTTTAATTTGTCAATTTTTTCTACCAGTTGTGCAACTTTTATAGCAGGTAGTCCTTTATCTGTATTTTTAAGAGCGTTATTTTTGACATATTCCAGTTCTTTTTCATATCCTTGGCAAGAGTCAAAATATTTCATATTTGCATCTACGGATTTCTCCCAGATAGGAGTTGCTATTACTCCGGGTTTAACAGATACAACCTGAATATTTTTTTTGTTTTCTATTGCAAGAGCATTAAAAAATATGTCGAGTGCTCTTTTAGAAGCGCAATAAGGGCTTATAAAAGGAAAATGCCCGAAGCTTGACATTGAACTGATATTGATAATTTTTGAATCTTCCATTATGTCTAAGAGATTTTGTGTAAACTCAATATGAGAAAAAGTATTTATATCAAATTGTTCTCTTAATCTTTTTACATTGATTCTTTCTATTGGCCCAGCTATTACATTTCCTGCAACATTTATAAGGGTATGTATTTTATCTGTTTTACTTTTAATAAATTTTGCTGCTTCAGTAATAGAATTATCATCTGTCAAATCTATGTAAAAATAAATTACATTTTCTGCAGGATTATGAGGAATTTTGTCTTTATTTCTGTATCCGGCAAAGATAATGTTGTCTTTGTTATTTGCAAATATTTTTAAAATTTCTTTGCCTATCCCTGATGTTGAACCCGTTATTACGTATATTTTCTTCATAAGAATATTATATTGATTACAAATTTTTAATCAACAACAAATATTGGGGCAAAAAATTTTTTTATCAGTTTTCATGATAAAGCATAAAGGATTCCTCAATGATTAATCATATAAACTATTTTACGTATAATGCAATAAATTATAAAAATCCGGATTACCGAAAAGTACAAAATTATAAATTACATGCTCCTTTAAAATTTGATTCGGTGTCTTTTTCCGGGAAATCATTGCCGTCAGAATATGTTAATGTTTTTGACTACTTGGCTGCAGAGGTTTTAGGTAGTCGGGGAAAGCAGTACCAGGTTAACGGTTCTTTGCTTTCTGCTTCAAAGATTAAGGCAGCAGTGCAAAACCTGTTTAGTAATGATATTTATAGTAATTATAAAAAGAGTGACTACACTCAAATCAAGTGGAAAGATTATATTCCTTTTGATGTAAGAGTTTTTTCAATAGACAAAATTAATATGGCAAGAAAATCACGATTGTCTCAATGGAAAAATGTATTAGAAAATTCTTCAAAACCAATAACACGTTATGATAAGCTGCTTCAGGAAAAATTGCACCGGAATCCGTCAATGAAATTTGTTATATGGGATTCAGTAACAAGTGAACTAAAATCTGATAACAGACATATCCCGGTACCATATGATGCAAAGGCCCTTTTTGAAACAATTGAAAGGTATGAAGCAATTGCTCCAAAAGACCGTGCTGTTTCATGTGCAAAGCCTTCTTTTGTTGAATATTATACTCACAGATTAAGAGATAATCTTTTAATGAAAATGGGACTTTCTAATAATGATTCTGTATGGGTAAAAATTCCTTCGATATCTCATGATCGCGCAAATGCAGAGGAAAATATTTCTAAATTAGAGATATTAAGTAATAAAAACTGGTGTACCCGTTCAAGTGTTGATAAAGCCGTGGATGCATTAACAGATGGAGATTTTCATATATTTTTAAGACGAAACAAAACAACTAAAATTTGGGAACCGTCTGTTGGTATGACTTCTTTGCGTGGCAAAATCGACCAAATTCAGGGAAAAGATAATGATAATATTGTTCCGATGTCTTTTTTATCTGAGATAAAATCTTATATTGAAAAGCAAGGTCTCAAATGTCATACAGGGGTTGTCGACGAAGGACCTAAAGCCACTAATGCAATTATGATAAGTGAAAAGTTAAAAGAAAAAAATGTAACAAAGCAAACATTTGCAACTTCTATAGAAGAAAATGACATACCTTCGATATTTGAATTTTTAGATATTTCTGTTAAAAAATTGCCGAACAGAAAAATGGTTATATCTTCTTACAGACCTGTATATTGCTTAGATAAAAATAAGGGCTTGACTGTTCCATATTCAATGTTTGGTCTGCACGAAGATTCATTGCTTAGAAATGTAGAAAAAATTGAAGGTAATTTTGTTTTGTCCAACAAAAATCAAATTTATAATTCAAGAATAACTACGTTCCCTCCTTCTTTGAAATCAGTAACAGGAAAAATTATTTGTAATGCTGAGCAGTTTGAAAAATATAAAGAGGATATGCTCAGAGTTGTCGATGGCAACCTTTCAAAAATTGTAATATCCCATTCAAAGTAAAAGAGAAAGTTTAACTTTCTCTTTTTAGTGTACAGTTGTGGGTTGTAAAAATAAGGTGAAATTTTGTTAGCTGTACCTAACATTTAGTATAAAATTTTTTATTTAAGTTTTTTGTATTTATTTATAATTTCCGGGTTTTCTCTGCAAAATTGTGTAAAATCACTTATTTTGTCAAAAACATTTTGGGAAATGATATGTTCTATTTTACAGGCATTCTCTTCTGCTTCTTTCTTTTCAACTCCAATTATTTCCTCAAAAAAGTGTTTTAGTGCATTATGTTTATTGTAAATTTTAATTGCCTGTTCTTTTCCTTCTTCAGTTATTGAAATTTCTTTGTAGCTGTCGTATTTTATCAATTTTTTTGCGACAAGTTTTGAAAGTGCTTCGGATACTGATGCTCTGGAAATATTTAATTGCCTTGCCAGTTCTGCACCTTTCAGCGGCTGTTTTTTTATATGTGCTATGTATATGGTTTCAAGATAATCTTCTAAACCTGAAGATAATTGTTTGTTTTTTGTAATCATAAAATGGTTACCTCTTTCCATGAGTGTAAGGCAAACCTAACAATTTGTCAAGCATTTATTTACAAAGTTAAAGGCTTGATGGTTTAACATCAAGCCTTTTATATATAAAACATACTTCACAAATTCTATTACGCGGATAATTTTAATTTATCATTTGGATGAATAATTACAAGGTAACCGTCTTTTTCATATTTAAGATTATTCAGGTCCATAATTTCCTTTGTGCGTTTTGCAATTTCTGCATTTCTAACTTTATAATTTTTGTTATTTTTATGTGTTTCTTGTAAATCTTTTTTAGCTATATCCCAAACATTATCACCTTTTTGAACAGTATACATTCTTGGTTCCGGTTTTGGTTCCGGTTTTGGTTGCGGTTTTGGTTGTGGTTTTGGTTGTGGTTTTGGTTGTGGTTTTGGTTGTGGAGCAACCTTAGAATCATCTTTAGTGAAGTATTCGTATGCTTTGTAACCGCCATATGCTACACCTGCCAGTGCTAATCCGATAGCTCCAAATTTGCCAGCTTGTTTAAGTACTTTTGTAGCTCCGGCAGCGTTTACTTTCGGTAATTTTACCTTACTTCCGATTGATTTAATTGCGCTAATAAATGACATAACTAATTTCTCCTTTCGTGTTCTACTAACTTAGTGTGTTATCCCCTTATGTTTTTATAAAGTCTTTTTAAAAATCTAAATTTACATTCAATATTTCTTATGTATATATAAAATTAATATTTCTTAATAATAATTTTCTGAAATAGCGATAAATCGCGATATTAATTATTTCAATCCAGAGATGTAGGTATTTTTCTCAAAAATAGTTATAATAATTATAAGAGGTTATGATGTTTACAACTAAAGAAATATTAGAAAAGTCTATGGAGAAAGCCAAAAAAATAGAAAGGCTTACAAGAGCAACCAAATTCAGCAATGTTTTTAAAAGTATGGCTGAGGGTGCAAATCCGAAAGATTTGATAAAAAAATCCCCTGAACCATTAAGGGAGCCGGAGCATATACAAGCTGAAATTGATGATTCATATGAATATATTGTAGAAGATCCAAATGAAATTACTGTTGATATATCGTATGAAAAGCATTCAGATTCTGATGTTCCTTTTTTCAAAGTTTTACAATCCAGATTGGGAGAGATATACGGATAGTTAAATTTCGGGGCTTGAAAAAAGCCCTGTTTTTTGTTTTATTTTTATTATCAATATAAGGAGATAATAATATGTTTCATGTTTATACAGCGCATGACAAGTCTGAAATGTCAAAAAATTTGATAGGAGAATTTAAAGATTACGGTGAAGCAATGGATTGTGCAGAGCAAGCTATTGAAGGTAAAGAAGGTTTAAGATATATTGTTGAAGAAACAAATGGATGCGTAGACAGTTACGGAGAATTGATTCACACCGTTATTGCTGAGAGTGACTAGATTTTTTGTAATTCTTTTTAAAATATTTAATAAGTTCAAATATCATTATTAAACAAAGTACTATTGATGCGCTAATAAGTCCAAACCAAAATCCTTTGAGCATAAATTTCATTTTAAATCCAAGGAAGTAGCCAAGAGGTATTGAGACCCCCCAATATGCTATGAAGCTTGCAAGTAATACGTATTTTGTCTGCTTAATCCCTTTACATATCCCGGATAATGATACCTGTAAGCCGTCAAAAATTTGGAATAGAGCTAATATAGACATAATGGGGATTACAATTTTGTATAAGTTAGTATCTGATGTAAATATTGATACTATAAATTTAGGAAAAGAGGCGAATATTGTAGCGCTAAAAGCCATAAATCCGACAGATATAAATGTTCCAAGGTATGCATATTTTTTTAGGTCGAAAATATTTTTTGCTCCGTTTGAGAATCCGACTTTGACTGCGATTGCGTTTGAAATTGCAAATGGAATCATAAAAGATGTTGTGGTAAGTGTACATAAAAGATTCTGAGCGGCAGCATATACTCCTGAAATTCTTCCCATAAGTATAGCAATACTGTTAAAAGCGACAAATTCAATTAAAATCGCCAGTGAAATAGGCAGACCAATTTTAATCAAATTCATGTAATAACCTTTTTCATGGTAATTATCTACTCTCATGACAGACTTGCAGTAAAATAATAATGAAAACCCCATAAAATATCTGATAATAAGGCTTGCTATTGCGAGTCCTGCGGCTCCCATTGAAGGTATTGGTCCCCATCCGAAAACGAAAATTATGTTAAGTATAAGATTTAAAAATACACATATGATTGTCAGCAAGTTTGGAAACATTACGATTTCAAAGGCTTGCAAAAATTCTTTCATTGAGTGATGAAGGCTTCCTCCGAATGTACTCAGTGCTGATATAAACATGTATTGTTGAATTGGTTTTATCAATTCACTTTCAAATCCTATCTTCGGAATTAACGGTATAAAAGCGATAATTATGAATGATGTTACGATTGCGAGAAAACCTGCAAATCTGATAGATGGGTAAAAGTATCTTTTTATAGGTTTTTTGGCTCCCCTGTAGTTTGACAAAAGAGGAGAAATACTTGATGTAAGCCCTATGGCAATAGTCATTATGCAGTTAACAATTGCTGCAGCAATACTGATGGCCGCAAAAGTCTGAGTGGAATGTCTGCCAGCAACAAGAACATCCCCGACTCCTATAAGTATAAAGCCAAGATTTCCCATAATAATCGGGGCTGCAATGTTTAATAATTCTTTTATGTAATAAATATTGTTATGTTTTTCGCACATAATTAAATGTTATCATAAAAGATTTATAGAAAACTTATTTTGCTAAATTTAGTTCTAAAGTATCAAGTTTCATTCTGTAGAAATCTACATTGATATTCAGTTTATCGCCGATGGTTAATAGCGTTTGTATGAATTGCAAATCTTTTTCTCTTGTTTGTTGCAGATTATTTTCTATTATATCTCCGATTCGGTGAAATATTTTGTTGTAGTAGATATTTTGTGCTTCTGCAATATCAATATTTAATTCAAGTTTTTCTATAATATCAAACAATTCTACAATTGCTTCTGCCTGTTGATATTCAAAGCTTTTTGTCAGACGTATCAGATTTTTTATAAGAGTTCTGCCAAAATTTTTGTTAGAAGTTGTCTTGTCTATATCAATACCAATCTTTTTAGCTTCGTAATTTATCGCCATTATTTGTTGTATAATACTGTTTTCTACAAAACCATTACTTTCTGCAAGTAAATCATTATACTTATGACTCAAAGTATATCCTGCCGAAAGTTTGAATTCTCTTGGAATTTCCAAACCTAAACTTTGCATGTGATAAATAGAACTTTTACCCTGGTCGTACATTTCCTCGTATCTGTCTGCGAATTTTTTTAATTGATCTTTAAGCAAAATCTGAAGAATTTTCTTTCTTTCTTCAATAAATATATCTTTGAGTGTAAAGTATTCTTTTCCGAATTTTTCATCAATTATTCTTATAATTTCAGTCAGCGGATACAAAGTGTATGTTTTAATTAAAGAATTTTTAAGTTCGTTGAATTCTTCATTGCCTGAGAATTCTTTAATTGCACAATGAAAATCTCCATCTGCAAATTGCATCAGTGTGCAAATCAGGTTGGATTTTTGAAGTGTAATTTTAGAGGTTACTTCAATGTTACATATAACCAGATTAGAATTTCCTTTTTCAACCATTTGGTAGCTGTTTCGTTTTACGTTGTAGCAATAGACATCTTCTTCGTCTTCAAAATCCTGATAAAGAGATGAAATTACCCAAAGACTTGCAATTTCTTTGAGTGTGACAACAGACGGTTTAACCCAGTTAAGATAGATATCTTTTCCTGTTTTAAATTCTTTAATATTGCTTTGAGCCCCTGCAAGTATGTTTAGGAAAGGTTCTTCAATATTTTCGCTATCAAAATTTGCTGCAAGTTGTATCGCTCTAGCTGCGTATTTCATAATTTGAACGGTTTCTATCCCGGATATTTCGTTAAAGAACCATCCGCAACTTGTGTACATTAGCATTGCCTGCCGCTGCATTTCCAACAGCTCCATACCTCTGACTTTATCTTCTTCACTTAGTTTTGTTTTGAAATTAGCTTCCTGAAAATCTTTTATAGTTTTGAATGATCTGTTTAAAACTACGCGGATATAGTTATTTCTGACTTGCCAAGGGTCTGAATTAAAATATTTGCTTCCTTCGTTTTCAAATATAATTGATAGTTTATCTCTCAAAAAATCCAATGCTTCTCTGAGAGGTTTTCTCCATTTTTGATTCCAGCCGGGTTGACCGCCTGTAGAGCATCCGCAGTCTTCTTTCCATCTGCCGACACCGTGGAAGCAACTCCATGATGAGGCTTGTTTTATGTCTACTTCATAATCACTCTCATATTTTTCGAGATATTCTCCGTAATTTGTGATTGTAAATCCTTCATTTTCCGCTTTAATTTTCAGTACATATGAAAGAGCCATATCTCCGAATTTTGTATGGTGACCGTAACTTTCTCCATCGGTTGCAATATTTACAAGCTGAGGATAATTTCTTCCCTCAGATACTCCTTCTTTAAGGCGTTTAATAAATTTATCTCCGTCTTTGAGTAATTCATCAAAGGCTACCGAACGTGAAATGGCGCCATCATAGAAAAATAAATCAATACTTTTTTTAGGATCACATTTTATTTGATATTTGTATGAACGTGCAGGGTCGATGTTACCCCAACTAACATCTTGCCAATCTTTGTCAGACGATTTTTTAATTCTAAGAGCCTGATATGGAGAAAGAATTGTGAATTTAATACCGTTATCAGCCAAAACTTTTAATGTAGCATCATCTACTGCTGTTTCAGCAAGCCACATTCCTTCCGGCTTACGTCCGAAGCGATATTCAAAATCCTTTATCCCCCAGATAATTTGAGTTTCTTTATCATGTTCGTTGGCAAGCGGCATAATAATATGGTTGTATACCTGCGCAATTGCGTTGCCATGACCATTGTGCTCTGAAATACTGTCTATATCTGCTTTAATAATTCTTTCGTATGTCAAAGGTGCGTATACTTCCATCCATGAAAGCAGCGTTGGACCGAAGTTAAAACTCATATATTTGTAATTATTTACAATATCAAGAATTTTGTTTCTGTTGTCTACGATTCTTGAAACCGAGTTTGGTGTGTAGCATTCGGTGCAAACTCTTTCATTCCAGTCATGGCAAGGTAGGGCGCTTTCCTGAAGCTCAATTGCTTCTAACCAAGGATTTTCTCTTGGTGGTTGGTAAAAGTGACCATGAATGGTTAAAAATTTTTTATTACTTACTTCCATATAACTCCCTGAATATAAACAATATTACTGATTAATATATTTATTCGATTACTTTTTCTTCTTGTTTAGGCGGATTTTTCTTTGTAATAACTCTGAAATTATCTACATCCATCCAAGCATCGCCTAAAGCAGAAGAAAATACTCTGCCGCTAAATTCTATTTCATCACCTGCATCAAGATTAATATTTTTTTCAGCTACTTCTTTTTTGAGAAATATTTTCAATTCTGACAAAGGAATATTATGGTCTGATACGTCCGGTCTTTGGATTAAGAATGTAATATATTTATCAGAAGCCCTCATTGCTGCAGGATAATCCAGACCTAAAGTCGAATATTTGTCGAATTTTCCTTTAATACGGATGTTTTTATACAGATATTTAAAAGGATTAGCGACAACATCAAGTGCTCCGACATTTGTATATTGAATATTAGAAGTTGCATTCGGGGTTGGTTTTGTAATTTTTGCCGGCGTAGTTTCGCTGTTAACCTTGTTAATAGTTAATCCTGTGCTAATTGTAAGGATTAAAACCAATGTAATTATATTTCTTTTATTCATATTAACCTCTTATTTATTGTCTGATACCGGTATGATATCACATAATTAAAATTTAGTGAACTCTCCTATTATATATTATCTTTTATAACTATTAAAGTCAAAAATATTATTTATTATACCTCTTGATTTTTAAAATATTATTTTGTATAATTTTTTCGTAGGGTGAAGAGGTTATAGAAATTGTTTCTATATTAAAGTTACAGCCCTCTTAGAAGGAAAGAGATCTACTCCATAGATGAGTACAACAGAGTTTAATTATAAATACATAAAAGAAAATGCCAGTGCTGGAAGTTGGCGCAGAGGCTATGAATACCATCAAAAAGATATGGTATTCGATAATTATCCCGAGAAAAATTTTTACATGGGAAAGGTAAAAGGCAATTTCCAGGATCACTATAATACAGATTTAATATTCAAAAAAAATAAGGTAGAAGCCCGTTGTAATTGCCCGCTTAAAGAGGAATGGTGCAAGCATGCCGTTGCTGTTGCCCTTAAAGCAATTGATGCGCATGCTTATGAAGATTGGCTTTCTACAAAGTTTGGTATGGAATTTGATTTTCCTGATGAAAATACCGAATTAACGACAAAACCCCAGGGAGATTACATCTTTCACTTTAATGCCAAGAGAAAAGCTAATTTCTTTTCTGTTTTGGTTCGTTCAAGAGACAAAGGCAAAGTTATACGTCAAATTGAACCGATTTTGCGCGGTATTCTGGAGGCTCAAAAACAAGATAAGTCTTTTGAGTTAAATGAGTCTCAAAAAGTGGAACTTTTAATATTTAAAGAATTACTTCAAACTGCAAGACAGGACAAAAAAGCCGGATGGTACGATATTCCTATTGCAAAATTTGGAAATATATTTTCTTTATTGGCAAAAGCTGATGAAGTATTAGATGAACGTACAAAAGAGAGATTAAAATTTACCGATGAAGAATGGAAGCTTGTTTTATATGTAAATTCTTCGCAGACTCCAGGAACGCTTTTATTGTCTTTAGAATGGCAGAGACCGGATAAGGATGATGTGTATCCGTTTGAGGAGGTAAGGTATTTTTCAAGACATTTGAAGTGGGGAAGATATAAAAATGTTATGTTTCCGACAAATGTTGCAATTCAGGAACTGCCTCAAAATATTACCAAATCGTCATTTACTGATTTAAAAGATGCTGAATGCGGAAAATTTATTTATGAAGATTTGCCAAAACTCCGTCAGGTTATGGATGTTGTTGTAGATGATAAAATTTCTAAATTAATGCTTGAAGAACGTCCTCCTATAAATGTTGTTACTATGGGTATAGATTACGATCAGAGTTTAAAAGCTGAATTGAATTTTGAATACGATGGTGTGAGAGTGCCATATTCAAAAATGGCCGGAGATAAATCTCCTTATATTACAGTTAAAAAGCCGGATGAGGATGTTATTTATTGGGTTAAACGTAATATAAAACATGAAAACGAAGCGTATGCGATGCTTTTGGCTTGTAAATTTGTTCCTATGCAGACAAATAACCTCGCATTAGAAAAAGAAAATGCGATAGATTTTTATAATTATTACTTAAAACAAGCTGGTGAAGGATGGAAATTTGAAGAAAAAGATGATATGTCTTTCTTCAAAATAATGGAAGATCCTTTCAAATTGTGTGCAAAAATAGATTTCTCCGAAGAACAGCCTGATAGTTTTGATGTGAATATTTTTGGTCAGGTTGGAGAGGAAACAATAGATTTCAATGAAATTTATGAAACTGCTTTGAAAGATGAGAAGTATTCAAGAATAAGGAGTTTGGGCTTTGTTGAATACCCTGTAAAAAGTATTTATGCTATGATGCGTACTTTTAACTCTTTTGATGTATACAGAACTGAAGATAACACATTTACTGTTAAAACGTTCCGAGCAGGCTTGATAAATGAACTTAAAAATTTAGGAATAGAGTTAATTTTAAGTGACAGATTTAAAGAATTTTGGGAACAAATGTCAACGTTTTCTACTTCTGAAAATCTTGAACTACCAAAAGGCATAAAAGCCGAATTCCGCGAATACCAGTTAAAAGGTTTTGGCTGGTTGTGGTTTATGTACAAGTATGGTTTGAATGGTATTCTTGCGGATGATATGGGGTTAGGTAAAACTTTACAGGCATTAACTGCCATTCAAAAGGCAAAAGAAGTTGACGGATCTTGTCCTACATTGGTTATTGCACCAACTACTGTCGTATTTAACTGGGAAAATGAAATTCAAAAGTTTGCACCGGAATTAACTTGTTTAAAATTACAGGGTGGAGAAAGAAAGCAATTTTTCAAAAAAATTCCTGAATATGATGTTGTTATTACAAGCTATGCTCTTGTCAGACGCGATATTGATAAATTGAAAGATATTAATTTCCGTTATATCATTCTTGATGAATCTCAAAATATCAAGAATGCTACTTCTCAAACGGCTCAGGCAGTAAAATTGCTTCAAGCTTCGCACAAATTGGCATTGTCAGGCACTCCGATAGAAAATAAACTTGAAGAATTGTGGTCTGTATTTGATTTCTTGATGCCGGGATTTTTGTTCTCAATGGGTGATTTCAACTCTCATTATGTTAACCCGATTATGGACAGACATGACAAAATTGTTGAAAAACGTTTAAAATTGCAGATTTATCCATTTATCTTACGTCGTATGAAACGAGATGTTGCAAAAGATTTGCCGGATAAGGTTGAAAACGTTGCATACTGTGAACTTACCGATGAACAAAAAGACTTTTACTTGCAAGTGCTTGATTCAACAAGGGAAGAATTATTTAAGTCTATTGAGCAAAATGGTCTTGAAAAGAGCAGGATGTCTATATTCTCTGCACTTCTTCGTATGCGTCAGATTTGTTGTCATCCAAGACTTTATGATAAAGATAATGTTAAAAATATTATTTCTTCCGGTAAATTTGAAAAACTCAAAGTTATGCTTGAAGAAATTGTTTCGGAAGGCCACAGAATTTTGTTATTCAGCCAATTTGTCAATATGCTTGATATTATCAAAGATTGGTTGGATAGAACCGGTATTAAATATGAATACTTAACCGGTAAAACAAAAGACCGAAAAGAAGCGGTTGACAGATTTAATAATGATCCTACAATACCTATATTTTTAATCAGTTTAAAGGCTGGTGGAACCGGTTTGAACTTAACCGGTGCAGATTATGTAATTCACTATGACCCATGGTGGAACCCTGCTGTTGAGGATCAGGCAACAGACCGTGCATACCGTATTGGCCAAACTAAAAAAGTATTTGTATATCGACTTATTACTAAAAATACTGTTGAAGAAAAAATTCAGAAACTTAAAGGTGTTAAACGAGATCTTGTAGACAGTGTAATTTCTGTCGACAGAAATATTACTAAATCTTTAACCATGGATGATATCAGAGAAATTTTTTCTGTTGATTAATGCGCAAAAAATATTTTTAAGAGTTTTATAATTTTTGTGTTTAGATTTAATATAAGGATTATAAAATGATTATCAGTAACAATTACACATCGCAGTCATTCGGAAGTTTAAAGGTTTGCTATGATGCTCAGAATTCTTTGAGAAGACTTCCAAGACCGGTATTGCAAAAAATATACAGATTAGGATCATATCTTGAAGATACTAAGCATGTTGATATGCAAATATCTGAAAATTTAACTCCTTTTATACAAGGAAAATGTGTTAATAATGGGGGAATAAGACCACCTTTTAATTTAATAAAACCGCAAGAAGGTGAAAAAGATTTAAAAATTATAGGTCATCATGTAGGAAAAGTTCCATATGGAAATATAAATGGTGATAGTGTGGAAATAAGTATAGGGACTCGAAATTATTACTCTGCAAGTGAGTTTTATAATAGATTAAACAATGCAAGCGGAGAAATAGAACAAACCAGTATATTAACAAGATTAATAGATGCTTGTATTGAATCCCCAGCGTCAAAATTAAGAGCACAAGCTGAAGAAAAGCTATCAAAATCTCAGGTTATTGACAATATAATGTCTGAATTTGGTACTTGGTCAAAATAAATAGTTAGTTTGAAGGTAAAATTATTTTTGCTTCGACACTTTTTGCTCTTTCTATAGTATTGTTGAAGCTGTCAAAAAGTTGTGCAGATGTTTGTGCATTGTAAAATTTCCCGCTTGTTACAAGTGCTGTGCATTGTAATTGATCAAGATCATCTGAATCTTTTATATTAAATGCGATAACATCTATTTGGACATCTCTTCGGACTTTTATTAAATTCATTACATAAGTGCATGGGCTTTCATCACAGTTTTCTCCACCGTCTGTCATTAAAATTATATGTTTTTTCCCTGAAAATCCCATAAAATCGTATTTTATGGCTTGTTTTAGGGAGTATGTTATAGGGGTCATTCCACGAGGTTGGTGTTTGCCTAGTGCAAAACTAATACTTTCACTATTATTCTTTTTTATAGGAGATGCAAGGATTGAAGCTCTGCATGCTTCAAATGGTGTAAAACCCATTCTGTGCCCGTATATTCTTAAACCAACCTGAGTTTGAGTACTTATTTTGGGTAAAATTTCTTTCATTGTTTTGATCATAAGATTATATTTAGTGTCATTCTCAAGTGGTTCATTCATGCTGTTTGATAAATCAAGGATAAATAGAAGTCTTTCGTTGTGTTCATCCTGAAAATTATTTTTATATTCTTCATGGTTGTATAAACCATATTTAGAAGCAAATACAGGGGTCATAAATATAAAACAAATCAAGAACAATAATATTTTTTTCATATGGAGTATTATTCCATATTATTAACATTTAAATATTACCCATATAAAAATATTTAGGATTAATATATTTTATGTTAAAAATGTAACAATAATTTTAAGAGATGAAATTAGTTCTTATTTTAAAACTTTATATATATGTCCCAAGAGAGAGATTGATTATGATGATGAACAACAAAATCGAACAAGTTGGAAGGCAGTATGCATATGCTATACAGCCGGTAAAATTGTTTGAAACTCAAAGCAAAAATCAGGCTCAAAAAAGTTCATTCGATTTTATAAATCAAATGAACCTTCAAACTGATTACAATCCTTTTCACCCGAATGTTAAAACAAAATCAGTAGCATCAAGGCTGGATTTGATGGGTTAGCCGATACCGATTTCGCGTAATTTAGGGACTCCTAAAAGTGCGGATGCATTTGCATCATCTTCTACGCGAGGGCTCTGTCCATAGCCTCTATCAAGTATATTAAAGCGTTGTAATGCTTCAGAGTTTTTAACATAATGATTTGCGCGCAGATTTGTTTGGTTTATGCGCAATATCGGGTTATTTATGTATGCTTGTTTTTGACTAATTTTAATACTCATAATATTCCCAATTTTTCCCTTATATATAAATAAAGGTTTGGGTTTGATAAAAATTGCCTAATTTCACAAAAATATTAAGAAATATTACAACAGAAAGAAATTGTTGCTGTAATCGGGCTTAAAGTACTGTTTTCTGAACCCAAGATTTTTTTCCTGGCAGTATGTTTTTTCTTTCTTTTCTATAAATTTAGATAACCCTACTGCAGGGACTTCATCTTTAAAGAAAAATTTTAACAATTCCATAATACACATCCTTCTTTTAAATTTTTTAGTGATATAATGTGTTTAATGAATATTGTGTGAAAGTCAAAAAGGAGATATAAAATGGCTGAATTAGTTACTAAAGATATGAATATTATTGAAATTGCTCAAAAACACCCTGAAAGTATTGAAATTTTCCACAAATACGGTTTGGGTTGTTTGGGTTGTGCAGCGGCAAGATTTGAAAATCTTGAAGCAGGTGCAAAAGTTCACGGTTTTGATGTAGATGCAATGGTTAATGATATCAATGCAGCTATTGAAGCATCTGCTTAATTATATTGAATAGTATAAATGGGAGGTTTTTTAAACTCCCATTTACTGTTTTCAAATAAATATATAAATAATAATATTGCTAAATAAGTATTTTTAATTATTCTTTTTTTGTTAAAAAATATTTATAATTATTTACAATAAAGTTTTTTTATCTTATTAAATAAGTATAACTATGAGGATACAAACCATTGCTAAATAACTTTGAGAGTTTTGATAATTCGGAAACGGCAACTAAAAAAGATATTGTTATACAAGAGAGAGTCGAACTTGTATCTTCTCATATGTATAAGCAATTTTTGGATTATCAGAATTGCACAGTTAATATGAATGATGTTTTTTCCAGAATGGTAGATTGTTTGGAATTAGTTTCCAATAATTTAAAACAGTCTTTTTCTTCCCGTGGTATTACAACTCAAAATATTTATGTCGAGTCTGATTCTTTGAAGTCTGTAGCGACTATTAATATTTTGTGGCAGAGTTTCAGTTTTACAACAAGATGCAATTACAAACCACAGGCTTTGTACAGGGATGATGGCCGTCATATTCCTACAAATCGTATTATTGCCGTTAGGGGTAATTATAATGATATAATAAAGGATGCAAAAGACAAAGAAGATGAAATGGTGAAATTGCTTGAAAATGAAATTGCATCTTTGTATATTCCGGCAGATCAGATACAGAAATGTATATTTAAGATAAAGCATTCCGGTCAGGAATTTGTATTAAATCAAATTGATGCTCCGCGTGAAGTTGTGTTAAAAGTTTTAGAGACAGTTTGCGGTGGTGGATTGTATCATCAGGACGGTTCAGTGAAAATGTTTACCGTATAGTTTGACTTTTTGGGTAAAATAGTTATGATATAATGTATAAGGGTTTTAGGTGGTAATGAGATTAATTGATAAGTTAAAGATATTTGAAAGCAATTATGTTTTTATAAAATGGGCAATGGGCGGAGAGTACGGCAAATTAAAATATGTCGGAGATGATTATATAGAGTTTGATGTTGTTGATATTGAAACAATGTCATATCAGGAAACTTTGTTAATTTCTTCAAATTTAATTTTGGAAGTTGCAATAGGAGGACCTGATATTTCAAGAATTGTTGCAGAGATTTCTTCACAGTTGTAGGCAAGTCGAAGAATTTTATAGGCGGATGTAGTTCAGTGGTAGAATACTTCCTTCCCAAGGAATAGATCGCGAGTTCGAGTCTCGTCATCCGCTAATAAAATAAATTATTATAAAAATGTTATTTTTAAGGATGGCAGAGATGAGAACTCTATAATGAGTTC
>CACXDL010000073.1 GCA_902766395.1 uncultured bacterium | reverse complement strand
TCGGTTCAATTTCTTCCTGCCAAGAATTGGTTTCATCTACTAAAGCATCTATTTTATCCCAACAATCACAAGGTTCTTCATTCTCGCTTGGCTCAGGAGCAGGATTTTCATTATCATATTCAACAATCTCAACATAACATTTGTCTTGAATTTTGCTGTCTCTCGGACAAGTAATTTGCTTCACTCCGTTGTCGCAAATTTTTGTCCTCACATACTCGAGTTCACTCACTACGTTCGACTACACTCTTACGCAAAATTCGCTGCAATTTGGATGTGGACGTTCAGGGACTTCGTCATAATAATCAAATTCTTGACCATCTAAACTTGCACAAACATCACAAGTATGTTCTCCGTTTTCAGAGTGCCAAACATATTTATTATAGCTGATACCACCTTTTAAGACTTTATTCTCAATATTTCCTTTTTCATCTTTCGCATCATTTAAATAATTATGTTCTTGTAATGTATTATATCTGTACAAAGATTTACCAACATCTTGCAAATTAGTATAAGACTTTAGTAATTTGTCCCTGTCTTTTTGATTAAAAACAGGATTAGAATAGTTTTTAAGTAAATTTTCTTGTGATTTTGATAGAGTGTTTAATGTAGTTTCTATTTGTTTAGTGTTTTTCAGTGATTTTAAAATCTTTTCTTTTAATTTTGCCATTTATATTTCTCCTATTAATCTAAATATCAAATATATATTATAAAGGTTATAAAATAAATCCGCCAGTCCGCAATTTTACGTAAGTAAAAATACGGACAAAATGACCTTTTATACTACTATTTTCAACGCATTTATATACAAAAAAATAATTGACATAAAAATAGAAAGGCCCTCGTCGGGCCTTTCCATTCTAAAATGAACAAAAATAACAGATAAACTGCTATTAATATTATTTATGATGTTATACTAAATTTCAACCCCTTATATGAAATTTTTTAAAAAAGATTTCACACAAACAAAAAATGTGTTAAAGTTAGTCAAAAGAGAGGATTTCTATGATAAGAATTGCATTAAGAATATTATTATTTTTATTTCTGGTATTCAATTTAGTAATTTTAATTTTATGTTCATTAACCGGTGTAAATATATACAAAAAATATGGAAGACAAATAATCATTGGTATTTCTGTTTTTGCAGCATTGGTTATAGCTTTTTATCTAGCATTGGCTTTACTGGGTGTGGAGAGCTAATTTTTTATGCGCAGGAAAAAGAATAATTTTAATTTAGATAAATATTTAGGTTTCATAAATTCTGAGAGAGGAGATTTTGGTAATATTATGGAAAGATTTAACGTTATGGGTGCGACAACTGCCGTTGTCATATTTTTATTAGTTGTATTTCTATTAACATTCAATCCGATAGCAATTGTCGGAGTTGGTGAAAGAGGTGTCAAAGTAACTTTAGGTAAAACATCACCTGAAAGTTACGGAGAAGGAGTTCATTTCGTTACACCTTTTATTTCTCATATGCACAAAATGGATGTAAAAACAGTTAAATCAAATATCGAAACAATGGCACAATCAAAAGATATCCAACAGGCAAAAATAGTTTATGTAGTAAACTACAATCTTCAGCCTGAAAAAGCACCAAAAATGTACCGTGAAGTAGGTAAAGATTATTTAAACGTCATTATTTCACCGACAGTTGAAGGTATTGTAAAAGATGTTATAGGTAAATGGAACGCTCAGGATATCGTTGCAAACCGTGAAAAAGTTGCATCTGAAATTCTAAATAAATTAAAAGCTGATTTAGGACAAAAATATATAAATGTTTCAGATTTCCAAATTACAGAAATCCAATATTCAAATGCATTTGAACAAGCAATCGAAAATAAAGTAACAGCTGAACAAGATGCGCTAAAAGCAAAAAATGTAACTATTCAAGTTCAGGAAGAAGCAAGACAAAAACTTATTGCGGCTGAAGCTGAAGCAAAATCAATGGCAATAAGAGCGCAAGCCTTAACTCAAAACAAAGCACTTGTAGAGTACGAAGCAGTTAAAAAATGGGATGGTAAACTTCCTGAATATATGTTGGGCGGATCTGTTCCTTTTATAAATTTAAAAACTAAATAAATATATTCACAAGTAAATAATATGCGATTATAAATTAACGCTAAGAATAAGATAAAATTAAGTATAAGATTGAGATGGATGGGAAGTAATTCCCATCCATTATTAGAATTTAAAAATTTAGTTTGTTTGCGTTCAAACCAAGGCAATACTTTGCGCATTGCATGTTCTCATCCTTCTTCCACAAAAAAAGACCCTCTCAGGTCTTTTAAAATCTGGGGTGGAAGGACTTTCTTGAGTCGTTCGCAATAAACGGCATTCCAGTTCACGACCCTTGTCGTGTCCTTTCAGCCTCTGCTC
>CACXDL010000072.1 GCA_902766395.1 uncultured bacterium | reverse complement strand
ACTTCTTGTATGGTAACTCTTTGGATACCAGTGATACATGTGACTCAGAAACCTCAACCATCTTGAAAATTCTGCGTTTTCTTGATGCTGATTTGTGTTGGAGCAAGTGGCCTATGCCGGCTTGTCTTTTCATGATTTTGCCTGTTGCTGTAACTTTGTAACGTTTAGCAGCGGCTCTGTGAGTTTTTAATTTTGGCATTTCGTTTCTCCTTTTGTTTTTATCGGCTCTGAACCGATTTACCATACTTTAAACCTCATAGGCATACCAAGGCCCATTTCGGCTATGAAATAATATTATTATGAAAAAAATATAAAAGCAATAGCATGTTAAATTTGTTAATATTTACTGCTTCGGATGACTAAATCCGTAACCAGTTGAAATTGTTCTGCCAATAGATTTAATTTTTGCTTCAATACAGTTGCGGCATTTGTCAGGATTTTCCGTAATACAAATTTTATTTGGATATATTTTATATTTTGCTCGATATTCTGTTGTTGTAACATTTGGCATTACTACATTTGCACCGCTTTGCAAAGCGATTATTCTACCGTTTGGATTTAATGTTTCCATTGCTGTAGTGGCAGGGATATTTATATCAGGAAGCATAATTCTGGTTAACGCCATAACTTTTAAGGACAGTTCAAAATTTCCGTTCGGGTAATTTTTTAAAGGAGTTTGAGGATTTGAAATAAACGGCCCGATACCCACCATATCTGCATTAATTTCTTTAAAAAACAG
This sequence comes from uncultured bacterium, assembly GCA_902766395.1. Lineage (GTDB taxonomy): Bacteria > Cyanobacteriota > Vampirovibrionia > Gastranaerophilales > Gastranaerophilaceae > Zag111. The sequence goes on along the minus strand of CACXDL010000072.1, from coordinate 6,151 downwards.
TATATCATCAGCAAGTGATTCAATTGTTTGATTTGGTAGACCAACAAGACATCCCGTTCCGACTTCATAACCTAATTTACGCAAATCCTTCAGACATCTCACTCTGTTATTAAAGTCCATATTCGGGTGCATATTTTTATATAATTGCCTGTCTGTAGTTTCAATTCTTATTAAATATCGATCTGCTCCGGCTTCTTTAAAAGCCTGATAATCCTCATAACTTCTTTCACCAATGCTGAGAGTCAATGCAACATCAAGTTTTTTAATCTCTTTAATTATTTCAACCATTTTTTCTTGTGTATAAAATTCATCTTCTCCGGATTGCAGTACAAGAGTTTTATAACCCATTTTTACAGCATTTTTGGCATATTCCAATAATTCATCTTTTAATATACGATAACGTGAAACTTCTTTATTTGGGGAGCGCAAACCACAATATTTACATGAACATTTGCAAATATTTGAAAATTCTATGAGACCTCTCAGGTGAATTTCATCTCCTACATTGTCTTTTCTTATTTTGTCAGCTAAAGAAAATAACCACTCATTTTTGGATTCGTCTTTTAATATTTCAATTATATCTTTGCGCGCAAACATAAATTCCTCTATACAAGGATTTTACCACAAAATGCTATACTTTTTGAATATTTTGATTTTCCGGCTGCAACTTTATACGAAAACCAAAAGTACAAACACCGTCTTTTTCACTTTGGGCATAAATTTCACCTTTGTGCATAGATACTATTTTCTTTACAATATATAAACCTAAGCCGGAGCTTGTTTTATTAAGTCTGTTAGAACCTGCTTTTGCAAATTTATCAAAAATTTTTTTTAATTCTTTTGGGGAAATATAAGAACTTTTATTAGAAACCGAAAAATCCACTATATCATCCTTGTTTAAGAGATTTATAGTTATCGAAGAATTACTGTTTCCATAATTTATTGCATTTGATAATAAGTTTGAAATAACTCTTTTAATTTGAAGCTTATCGGCGTAGATAAAACATTCTGGCATTGAATAATTTAATTTTACAGTTTGATTTTTCTGTGTACATAAGGATATATTGTCATCACAAATATCTTTTATTAACCTGATAATATCAAATTTAGATTTATATAAATGAAAATTCGTACTTTCGCTTTCATAGCCTAAAAGAATGTTATTTACTAATGTAAACATATAATTAGATGCATTAAATGTTAATTTGAGCATTTCATACTGTTTTGCATTCAAATCCCCAAATTTACCGTTTAACAACAGGTTTAGCATATTTATCTGGGCAATTATAGGATTTTTTAAATCATGAGTAACAGAAGCGATAACTAGTTTTGTGCTTGCAATTATTTTCTTATATCTCACTATGACCAATATTTGTATAATAATCATAGAGACAAAAAGAAATAAAAAATAAATCATAATAAACTAAGATATAACTTTAAAATACAATTGATATTAGACTTGTGAGCAATTTTAATTCGACGATTGGGCTATTTTTACTTTATACAATTAATTATATTACTTTTTGTTAATAAATAAGGTTTTTAATCATATTTTATGTATAATTAAGGTAGTAAGAGGGATATAAAAATTATGGGGCAAATAATCAGCAGAACAAATATTGCTGCATTTGTTGAAAAACTTCATAAGAGCGGAAAAACCATAGTTTGTACAAATGGTTGTTTTGATATTTTACATGTGGGTCATGTCAGGTATTTACAAAAGACAAAATCATTTGCAGACTACAGTATTATCTTGCTAAATTCCGATAAATCCGTAAAAAGCATAAAAGGACCTGATCGCCCGATAAATAATGAAAATGATAGGGCAGAAATACTTTGTGCATTGTCATGCGTTGATTATGTAGTAATGTTTGATGAAGATAGCCCCAGAGATCTCTTAGATGAAATCAAACCAGATGTGTATACAAAAGGCGCTGATTACAATATGGAAACCCTTCCGGAAGCAGATATTATGAGAAAAAATAATACAAAAGTCGAATTTATCTCTTTTGTAGAAGGAAAATCTACAACAAATATCATAAATAAAATCAATAAATAAGGAGAATAAATATGAAATCATTTACGGTAGATGAAATTACACAAATCGTGGGCGGAATGCTTACAAAGGTGCAAAGTCCGGAAATTAAAAAAATTGCACCACCGCTATTGAGCGATGAAAACACCTTAGCTCTTGCATTAGGAGAAGAGGAAATTGCAAATCTTTCAAAATCAAAAGCTAAAGCTGCATTGGTTCCTTTGGGAGTGCAAATTGACGGATTAACAACAATCGAAGTTGAAAGACCAAGATTAGCGATGATGAAACTTTTAAATTTATTCTACATTCCTCCTTTTGTAAATAAGGATATACATCCAAGTGCTGTTGTTGATCCAAGTGCAAAATTAGGTCAAAATGTTTCAATCGGTCCAAATGTTGTAATTTCACCAAACGCCGTAATTGGTGATAATACAAAAATTCTTGCAAATGTTTATATAGGAAGCGACGCCAAAATCGGAAATAATTGTTTCTTCCATGCAGGAGTTAATATTGGAGACAGAGTTCAGGTGGGGAATGATGTTATTCTTCACCATGGTGTTTCTTTGGGAGCTGACGGTTTCAGTTTTGTTACAGAAAATCCTAATAACATTGAAAATGCAAGACAAGATGGAGAAATTAAAAAAGACAATTCAGATCAGGTTATATTCAAAATCCCTTCAATCGGCTCCGTTATTATTGGAAATAACGTTGAAATCGGTGCAAACACTACAATTGACCGAGGCACTATCGAAAACACAATTATCGGAGATAACACAAAAATTGATGATCTAGTAATGATAGGTCACAATTGTCGTGTTGGTAAAGGTTGTTTAATCGTATCTCAGGTTGGTATTGCAGGAAGCTGCGTAATCGGTGACAGAGTTGTAATCGCAGGACAAGCCGGTCTTGCAGATCATATTGAAATCGGTTCAGATACAATTATTACCGCAAAAGCAGGTGTTACAAAATCCTTCCCTGAGAAATCAATCATAGTGGGTATTCCTGCTGTTCCAAGAAAAGAATTTATTAAACAACTCAAAACAATGAAAGATGCACAAGAAATTTTTGCAAAATTCAGAAAATTTGAACCGCTTTTAAAGGAATTTGAAGAAAACTCAAATAAATAAAAATATGGCAATTACAATAAAAAAAGAAATAAAAATATGCGGTAACGGTCTGATGAAAAACAAACCTTGCGAGGTTATTTTAAAACCATCAGAGGCCGGAGTAGTTCGTTATTTTGTAAAAGATAATGAGCCGTTTATTGCAAATGTTGATAATGTCATTGCAACAGATCACTGTGTTGTATTGGGAAACAAGAAATCAAAAGCAATGCTGACTGAACATTTAACAGCTGCTCTTGCCTTTTGCCACATAGATTCTGTTGACATATATATGAATGAAGAAGAAGTTCCAATACTTGACGGAAGTTCATTGAAGTGGGTTGAAGCAATTAAAAATGCGGGAACAACCGAATCTTTCTTTTCTAAGAGAAAATTTTATACAGTAAAAGAACCTGTTTATTACATAAACGGTAAAACAAGCCTGATAATTTTACCATCAGATGAATTGTTTATGTCATATGCAGTCAACTATAATCACTCTGATCTCAGAAAACGATTTGTTAACTATAATCCAAAAAATCAATACGAAATTATAGAAGCAAGAACATTTGGTTTTTACAGAGATTTGAAAAAATTTCAGATGCTTGGATTTGCTCAAGGAGCAAATATAGATAATACTTTAGGCTTTATGGATGATGGAACTTATTCTGTTGAATTAAGATCAGAATTAGAACCTGTAAAACATAAAATGTTAGATTTGGTTGGAGATTTGTACCTTACAGGAATAAATCCCCTAAATCTAAGGTGTCAGATACTTGCTAAAGAAGCAGGACATGCTGTTCATGTAAAAACTGCAAAAATATTAAAGGAAAAAATTGTAGAAATATAAAGGAGAAAATGATGACAGAAGAAATCAAAGAAGAAACTATCTCGATGGATATAATGGAAATTATGGACATGTTGCCTCACAGATATCCATTCTTACTTGTAGACAGAATTACAGAATGTGTACCGGGAAAATATTCTAAAGGATACAAAAACTTAACTATGAATGAAACATTTTTCCAAGGTCATTTCCCTGGAAATCCAATCATGCCTGGCGTTTTACAATTAGAAGCGTTGGCTCAATGCTCTGCACCTGTATTATTATCACTTCCTCAAAATAAAGGTAAGTTAGCTTTATACGCAGGAGTTGACGGAGTAAGATTTAAAAACATCGTAAGACCCGGCGATAGATTTGATATGACTATTGAACTTACAAAATTAAAAGGACCTGTCTGTAAAGCTCATGGTGTAGGTTCTGTTGATGGAAAAATTTGTGTTGAAGCTGATATGACTTTTGCATTAACATAACAAATAATATTAAAATAGAATAAAAAAAAGAACCTTATGATTAAGGTTCTTTTTTTACAAATATACTTTTTATTTTTCTGAGAATATCACTTAACAATTTATTTTCAGTATTTAAATTTCTTTCAGGAATTTTTATAAATTCTATATCACCAGCAAGCGATTTTATTTCTTTATAATTTTCTATTATAGTTTTTTCTGATTTTGAAACGGATTTGTCCAAATTATAAATTTGGCTTACTAAATCTTTACCAATATCCTCTCCCGTCCTTGCAAGGGGAATTGTAGAAAAAACGTCATAGGCAGGATTCCAAATTTCTGTGTCAGAACTTTCTAATTTTATATCTTTACCTGCTCCTTTTATTTTTAAACTTTGCTCATACCAATTTGGACCTCCAATCGGACCCAGTATAAACTTATCAGCATAAGATATAAATGTATCCTTGCCATTTTTGGCGTCGGTTGCAATTATATCTTTTATATATTTTGAATTTAGGGTCGCTTCTAAAACATCTCTGTCCCAAAGATGAAACGCAGGTTTTACTTTTAAACCTGTAAAAGATAAATTGTTATCAACTTTGTTAATCATATTTATTTATTTCCTTATCTGGAGTGTTATAAAACGTGTAAAGATTTTTTTTGCGTTATTTTTTATGACTTTAATACGAACGTCTGCTGTGACACTATCAGCGTGGGTGAGATTCCGAACCAAGTTCGGAATGACAAAGTCCTATCTCCTCACTTAAATCTATAAATGTTGGATTTTTTGATTTAATTAAATTTGACTTCCATTCTGAATGCCAATTTTTTATTTGCTTTTCTCTGGTTAGGGCATCATTAATATTATCAGTCATTTCAAAATATACCAATTTATTCAAGTTGTATTTTGATGTAAATCCTTTGACTTTTTTATTTTTATGTTCTATAACTCTGCGATATAAATTATTAGTCACACCTACATACAGTGATGTATTATATTTATTACTCATTATATATACATAATAGTTTTTCATTTATATATATTATCATAATGGCATAGTCATGCTGAACTTGTTTCAGCATCTCCTTATAATGCAAATTCAATTTTATCAGGAGTGAGATTCCGAACCAAGTTCGGAATGAAAAAAATGAAAATATATAATTATTACAAATTATAAAGTTAAATCAAAAAAGGGACAATCCTTGAATTAGATAAAACCAAAAATATAACGGGAATTTTGTAATTACAAAATTCCCGTTATTATTACTTCTTTGAATAGATTAACTATTATTTATTGCAAGTACAGATTTCACCGCATTCGCATCCTTCACCGCAATTACATTCGAAGAATTTTTTTGCATCATTCATTCTAACTTTAATACGGCCATCAACTGCAATACCTTCACCTGATTTTTCAGAAATCAACAATGGGTTGATATCTAATTCATCAATAAAGCTGAAGTCTTGAACTAATTGAGATAATCTCAATAATGTTTCTTCGATTTGATCCATTTGTGCTGGAGTTGTACCTCTTGCACCTTCTAACAATTTGTATGCTTTTACTGATTTAATCATTTCTTTTGCATCAATGTCTGTCAAAGGAGCGATTCTGAAAGTTACATCTTTCATAACTTCAATAAATACACCACCTAAACCGAACATCATCATAGGTCCGTATTGAGGATCTGTTGCGATACCGCAAACCATTTCTCTGTTGCCTTT